>CAZQIT010000171.1:0-9226 GCA_964592995.1 uncultured Nitrospirota bacterium
GTCACTGCGCACAAGGCCCCGCGCTTCCTGTCAGCACTTCCCGAATGATGCGCAGTCCCTTCTCCATCTCGTCTTCCGAAAGGGTTAGCGGCGGGGTGATCCGAACCACGCAATCGCTGTGCAGCGTCCAACCCAGAATCAGCCCGGCCTCCCGCGCCCGTTTGACCAGCCGCGCCGTCCGTCGGGCATCGGCCATCTCCAGACCGATCATCATCCCCCGGCCGCGCACCGCCACAATCGCGTCGGTACGTTGGGCCAGTCCCTTCAGCCCCGCTTGAAGCCGGTCGCCCATCCGCAAGGCCCGCGCGGGCAAATCGTGATCCAGCATGAACTGGAGGCTGCTCAATCCGGCCGCACAGGAGACGGGGTGGCCGCCGAAAGTGGTCACATGCGACAGCGGCGGGCTGTGTGAAAGGCTCTTCATGATCCGGGCGCTGGAGATGAAGGCCCCCAGCGGCATCCCCCCCCCCAGCGCTTTGGCCAGGGTCAGGATGTCCGGCGCCACCTTCCAGTGTTCCAGGGCAAACAGTCGCCCGGTCCGGCCCAAACCGGTCTGAACTTCGTCAAAAATCAGCAGCGCGCCAACCTCGCTGCAGCGCGCCCGAAGGGCTGGCAGGAAACCCGCATCCGGAACGCGAATTCCCCCCTCCCCCTGAATCGGCTCGGTGATGACAGCCGCCACCGTTGCATCAATTTTCCGCAACGTATCCACGCGGTTAAACGGAAGGAACGTGACCCCCGGCAACAGCGGCTCAAATGGCTTGCGGTAAATCTCCCGTCCGGTGACCGAACAGGCGCCGTGGGTGTCACCATGAAAGCTGCCGTGAAAACTGATAAGCTTCCGGCGTCCCGTAAATTTCTTGGCCAGTTTAAGCGCCCCCTCGTTGGCTTCCGCGCCGCTGTTGGTGAAATAGACCACGGAGAGTGAACGGGGCAGGAGGGAGGCCAGTTTGTCGGCCAGCGCCACCTGGGGGGCCTGCACATATTCCCCGTAGACCATGACGTGGAGATATTGCGCCGCCTGCGCACAAATCGCCGACACCACGGCGGGGTGCGTATGACCGATGTTGGCCACGCCGATGCCGGAGATGAAATCCAGATAGGCCCGGCCATCTTTGGCGTAAACGTAGGAACCGGCGGCGCGATCCACCGCGATCCCCATTGGATGTGACGACGTCTGGCAGAGATGTTTGATCTTCATGTCCCTTCCATAGGGGCTCGCGTCGCCCCCTCACGCGGCATCCGCCGCGTGAGGCTCTCCCTCAAAGCGCCCTTCCCGACTCCCAATCCACAAAGCGCAGCAGGTCCAGCAGGCGGAACCGTCCGTCGTGATGCCAGGTCAGCGGCGGCTGTTGCATCGACCCCATCGGGCAGATTCGGCCAACACCCACGTCGGCCACAGCGGTGACGATCTCGGAGATTCGCACCGAAGGAATCGCCACACCCGCCGCCTGAAGCCAGGGCCGCATCGGTGCAATGTGTGCCGGAATCTGCCGCAGGTCGTCAATCGGTTTCACCCAGACCGTCCGACCCAGCGGGGAGAGGGAAAAGACGGGGTCCGGATCGTACAGCACCGTCCAATCTACCCCGTGCGGACTTTGAAACACATGGCCCCCTTTGAGCGGGAGACTCCCGCGCCATTGCCAGATTCGGGCCGCCTCGGCCGGAGAGACGAAATCGGGGGGGACAGGGTGCGCCTGACAGGCTGCCTCCAACGCCTCGGCCAGCCATGCGGCGGCGGTCAGCGGCGAGATCGGACCGCCCGATTCGACATAATAAAGGTGCGGAGAAAGGCACCCTCGCTGATCGTGGGCGATGATGTCCGATGCAGCGGCAGCGACAATTTTCGGCGAAATGCACTCCCGCGCAATGATGCCGAAGCTGACCTTGTGTCCGTGAAACAGGGTGCGCGTCTGCTGCGGAATCAGGGGGCGGATCGCCGCAATCGTCTCGTCACTTCCATAGACGACCGCCACCTCCGCCTTCTCGAAAGCCGCCTTCGTTATGGAGACCGCTTCACCCCCCCACGCAACCCAGGCACAACAGGCCGCAAGGATCGGCTGTGTCTCCGAAAGCGCCTGAAGAAAGGGCGCGCAGCGTGCCAAAATCGCATCGTCCACACGGGCGAGACATGCCGACTTGACCAGAAGTGCGGAGACGATGCTGATGAGGGCGACATCGGGAATGTTACCGGGCAGGATGTGCATGATCAAACGCGGACCGAATGCCCGCACCCGGCCGTACCGGCCGCTTCCGCAGGGCTTGGGCCTGAAATCATCCAGCAGGGCCGGATCGCCCAACTCTTCTTCCAGAAGCTGAATCAGGGCCGTTCGGGTTAATGAAGAGACGATTGGATCGAACTGGGGATCGAACTGGGGATCGAAACGCAGAAGGCGGATCGCCGCATCAATCCCCTCCACAATGTCAAACACCGACAGGGCAGCCAGCGACCGCTGCGCCGCAATCAAGCCCTCCACGATGCGGGTCATTTCTTCGGGTGCGGTACACCGGCGCACCGACAGGTCGTACGTCGCGCGCTTATCCGGCATTTCCGGCCAACGCTTCCATCGTCAGGGAGCAGCCGCGGGCCTCCGCCCCCGCCGCACGACCCAACAGCATAAAACCCCCCTCCACTGCGTGCCCCAGGTCTTCGGTCAGAATTGCCATCACCGAGTCCAGATTGGCCAGGTCATAATGGGCCAGCAGACCCACCCGGCCTTGTTCCACCGGCAGCAGCGTCTCGGCATCCAGCACCCGCGTGCGGACATGCGGCGGGGCCAGATGAATGCGCGGGGAATCCTCCGCCCGCATCTGTCCCACGACGCCATCGTAGAATTGCGAGGTCATCTCGGTCATGCCATATTCATTAACGCAATTTTCGGGCCGTAGCCCCCACAGCGCCCCCGCCGTGGCATAAATCCACTCCCGCGACACTTCCCGCGACCTCCCCTTGAACCCGCCGGTGTCCATCATCCGGCTCCCTTCCGGCAGGACGCAGGGAAAGCCGTGGTGGGCATAGTGGTCCATCAGGTGAACAAACGAAAACGACGTCCCTAAAAGACAGACCGGTGTATCAACCTCGGCCAGGTCATACACCAACCGCTCCATCTGAAGCCGTTCTCGTTCGACGTAATAGCGGCTGCCGTCGTCTCCGAAGACCGCTCGCACCTCTTCCATCATGTGCGAAAGCGAGGCATGGGGCGCATCGGCGGGGGAGGGGGTCAGGATGAAGAGCCGCATTTTTCGGCCCTCCGGCATCAGATGCCGGGCAAAGTGCGGAAGGATCGCCGCCCGCGAAAGCGCCCGATCAAACAGGGCGTGGCGGCTGGGCTTCGCCTGCGTCGTTGCGCTGGAATGAAAAACCTGTGCGGCTTCCGAAAAGGGGCGACAGGCCATATCGGCCAGCTTGAATGCCATCACCGGCAGAGGCGGAATATCCTCCCATCGCCGAACAGGGCCGTGCGTCTGACCCCAGCGTTCGCAGAAGGTGCGGTAAGGGAGATTTTGCTCAAACTGATATTGAAAAATCCGCAGGGCCAGGTCATTAAAAGACGGCCTCCCTGAACCGCATGGCGTTTCGGGGACTGGCTCAGGCGCCTGATCAGGCGTCTGATGGATGAATCGAAAAAGATCGGAGCGAATATCGCACGGCATCATTGAGATGTGACTATATCATCTATATAATATCGTTGTGAAGGTTGTCCCATTCTCTAACCTCCCCTCCCCCTCCTTGTGAAGGAGGGGACTCCTTACCTTTCCATGGGGAGGTTGGGCGCCATGAGCGCACGTGATCGAAAGCATGAGACGAAGGAATCACATGACTCCTGAGGCTAGGAAACGTCGCAAGTACTGGGTCGCTGAGCTGGCGAAGCTCAGCGGTTCGTTCGGGGTCGACTCGACCAAGATGATCGCGGAACTCAGTGCAGATATCCGCAAGGACGGGCGCGCCGCGCTACTTGACCACATCAGATTGTGCGGCGCCGTACCGGAGCACTACGGACATGATTCGTCGGAGGAGAAACTGTACTCGAAGTACACCGACGCAGTCATTGCTGAGTCCCTCGCGGCGATAGGCCTCAAGAGCGCGGTTATCACCGCTCGGGCCGATGCCGCAGATGTTCAGGCTCGCGGCGGCGGGTACTCGCTCGTGGCGGACGCCAAAGCATTTCGCCTTAGCCGTACAGCGAAGAACCAGAAGGACTTCAAAGTCCAAGACATGGACGGCTGGCGTAATGGGCTCGACTTCGCCGTCGTTGTCTGTCCGATCTACCAGCTTCCCAATCGTACAAGCCAGATCTATCAGCAGGCCATCGCTCGAAACGTCTGCATCCTCAGTTACTCGCACCTGGCGGCGCTGGTTGGCCTCGCCGGAAAGCGAGGAGGGCTGGTTGCCACGAAAGGACTGGGCAGCGTGCTCAAGAGCGTGTCCCTGATGCACCCCAGCAAGGGCGCGGCCGACTATTGGCTTGGAATCAATGGGGCCTTGGTCACCGCCCTGAAGGGCGACGTGGATTTGTGGACTGCAGAGAAGACGGCCTCACTCGCGGCGTTGGACGTAGCCAAGGACGAAGCCTTGACGTACTTGCGGGTAGAACGGAATCGACTGATCGGACTCTCTCACAAACAAGCACTCGAAGAACTCATCCGAGCTGCGAGGATCGATTCTCGAATCGCACAGGTGGAGCGAATCGAGCACGGCAACCTCCTCGGGGACTGACTCCATGACGCTGAAACACTCACCGAATTCAGTCGTGGTTACCGACGGTATTGCTGCCGTCAGACAGATAGACACGTCGAGCGTTCACCTCATCCTTAGCGACATCCCCTATGGCATCGGGGCAGATGAGTGGGACGTGCTTCACAACAACACGAACTCCGCCCTCCTCGGGTCGAGTCCGGCTCAGGCTCGCGCAGGAGCCGTTTTTCGGCGCAGAGGCAAACCTCTGAACGGGTGGTCCGAGGCTGATCGGCAGATTCCAGTCGAGTACCAGCGTTGGTGCGAGTCCTTTGCCGGAGAGTGGCTCCGAGTCCTAAAACCGGGCGGTTCAGCATTGGTGTTTGCAGGCCGTCGCCTCGCGCATCGGTGCGTGGTGGCGTTCGAAGATGCTGGCTTTACCTTCAAGGATTCATTAGCTTGGCTTCGCGAATCTGCTCCCCATCGGGCACAGCGGGTCAGCATCGTGTTCCAGCGGCGCGGGGATGAGGACAGTGCCAAGCAATGGGATGGCTGGCGCGTTGGCAACCTCCGGCCGACTTTTGAACCGATCTTGTGGTTCGTGAAGCCATACACGATTGGCACGACGATAGCCGATAATGTCCTGACCCACGGCGTAGGCGCCTTCAACGAAGAGGCGTTCGTGCGCTACGAGCGCGTCCCGGACAACGTACTACGATCTGGGTTCGGAAAGTGCGAAGGAGGGCGTCACGTTGCCCAGAAACCCGTCAAGCTCCTTCGAGCCCTGATCGAGCTGACGACCCTACCGGGCCAACTCGTTCTTGATCCGTTCTGCGGCAGTGGTTCGACGCTCGTGGCGGCAAAAACGAGCAATCGTAATTTCATCGGATTTGAAGTTGATCCCGAGGCTGTCAAAGTTGCCAAGGAACGTCTTGCCCCTGACATGTTTGAGGCAGCAGTTCAGCGCAAGGAACATGTCGCCTAACAACGGCATGCAGCGGACTCCGCTGCGCGCCGCCGTTCAGCTCGAGGTTGGGCTGTCACATCGTGTAGCATCTGACGCGGATTAAACGAGGCATGAAAAAGCCCCATATCGAAAAACTGACGCTGGAAGAGGGCGTGGATGCCGTCGCGCTCTATGGCAGTTTCGACGCGCATCTGAAGATGATCGAAGCGGCCTTTTCCGTTCGGGTAGCGGCCCGTGGGTATGACGTCACCCTGACCGGCGCACCGGACGCTGTGCGGCAGGCCCGGGCGGTGCTGATGGATATGGCCTCGCGTTGTCAGTACGGGGCCGAGTTGACGCGAGAAGCGGTCTCCCGCGCCATTTGGGTCGGCGGCCACGCTCCGAGCGTCCGGACAGAAGCCGACGCCACCTCAGAATCAATCCCGGTCTTTGGAAAAAAGCGTGTCGTCACGCCAAAGAGTCCTGCCCAGGCGGGCTACATCGAAAGCATTCGAACCGCTGACATTGTGGTCGGCATTGGGCCTGCGGGAACGGGAAAGACTTATCTGGCCATGGCGATGGCGGTCTCTGCACTCCACAAAAAAGAGGTTGGCCGGATTATCCTCACTCGACCTGCCGTGGAGGCCGGTGAAAAACTCGGTTTCCTCCCTGGCGACCTCACTGAAAAGATCAATCCCTATCTGCGCCCGATGTATGACGCCCTCTACGACATGATGGATGTGCAACGGGCGAACAGCCTGATCCAGCATGGCGACATTGAGATCGCTCCGCTGGCCTTCATGCGCGGCAGGACGATGGGTGACGCCTTTATCATCTTGGATGAGGCCCAGAACACCACGTCGGAGCAGATGAAAATGTTCTTAACCCGAATGGGGCCTCATTCCAGGGTGGTCATTACCGGAGACATCACCCAGATTGATCTGCCTGCGGATCAGACTTCCGGTCTGGTTGAAATTCAGACGGTCTTAAAATCGATTGTCGGAATCCAGTTCGTCTATTTTACGGATCAGGATATTATCCGACATCGTCTGGTTCGGGAGATCGTCAACGCCTACGCACGGGTTAGACAGAAAAAGGAGCGGGTGCGCCCGTCATCCTGAACCCGATCGACCGCCTCACCCGCTCCCATGCCGATTTTGATCCAAAACCGTCAGCGAAAACACCGCATCGACCGCCCATTGATCCTGCAATGGGCGGAGCAGCTCCTGTCGCTGCAAAAGTGCCCGGACGGGGTGGTGGGGCTGAATTTCATGAATGACCGTCAGATTCAGACCTATAATCGAGACTACCGGCACAAAGATCAACCGACCAACGTCTTGGCCTTTGCCATGCAGGAAGGAGAAGGGGCCGAGATGAATCCGCATCTTTTGGGGGATGTCATGATCTCGCTGCCAACGGCGGCGCACGAGGCGGCCACATTGGGGCGGTCTGTGGCCCGGCATCTCTTGATCCTGCTCATCCATGGAATGCTGCACCTAATGGGATATGATCACGAACGCTCTCCAAACGAGGCGCGGCGAATGAAGCGGCGGGAGGATATTCTGTTCAAACAACTCTGGAAAGGCGATTAGATGGCCGGAGGACTCTTCGGGAAAATCACACAAGGACTGGCCAAAACAGGTCGGCAGTTGAAAGAGGGACTGAATGCCCTTTTTTCGGACGGATCAGAACTCTCCCCCGCCACGCTTTCGCAGTTGGAGGCGCTGTTGATCGGGGCCGATCTAGGAATGGAGGTGACGGAGCGTTTTCTGGCCGGACTCCGGGTGGCCATCGAACACAAGGAGGCCGCCAACCTCTCCGCGCTCAAGGCGAAACTGCGCACCTATATCATCACGATCTTGAAGAAGGGCGCCGCTCCCCCCACCGCCACGCGGCGACCGCAGGTGACCCTCTTCATCGGCGTCAACGGCGTCGGCAAAACGACCACCATCGGAAAGCGGGCATACCAGTTAAAGCAGGAGGGAAGAAGCGTCCTGTTGGCCGCCGCTGATACCTTCCGGGCGGGGGCGATTGAACAGTTGACCCTCTGGGGGAAGCGCTGTGGCGCGGAGGTCATCCGACATCAGGAGGGCGCGGACCCTTCCGCCGTGGTGTTTGACGCCGTCAACGCCGCCCGCGCGCGCCGGGTGGAGCATCTTCTCATTGATACGGCGGGCCGTCTTCAGACAAAATATAATCTCATGGCGGAACTTCAGAAGATTGATCGCGTCATTTCAAAAGCCCTCAACGGTCCCCACGATAAAATCCTGGTACTGGACGCCACCACGGGACAGAACGCCCTCTCCCAGGCGCGCCTCTTTCACCAGGAAATCGGCATCTCCGGCCTCATCCTCACCAAGTTGGACGGTACCGCGCGGGGGGGAATTGTGGTGCCGATTGTGGAGGCGTTATCCGTGCCCGTCACCCACATCGGTGTGGGAGAGGGGATAGACGACCTGATCCCCTTCGACATCGAATCGTTCGCCCATGCCCTCGTGGAAGAGAGTCAGGAGTCAGCAATCAGCAAGCAGAAGGCCAGAGACATGGGTAACGCGCTTCACACTTTCTGACCCCTTCGCTTCCCATTTCCAGCCCCGAAAACCCCTCATGACTTTCTGTAATATATTGATAAACAAGCAAAATACATCTATTGGTCGGCCATGAATTTTAATGGCACGGATGTTGCACACTTATAAAAGTGTCACCCCGATGAGGCGCAGAATGAAACCCGCACATTGCCAGACCAAGATCATCCCGAATTCAGGGAAACCGGTGCACAACGCACGCGGCTTCTCGCTGATTGAGGTACTGGTCACGCTGACGCTCCTTGGCATCATGGCGGCCATCACGGCAATGGGATACAGCTATGTGCTGCGTCATCAGATTGTGGCGGCTTCGCAGCGCCTTTTTGGAGACTTGCAGAAACTCAGGCAGGACGCCATGACACAAGGGGTGCAAGGCGCAGGTCTCATCCGCCGTGGTTTTGGTATCCGGTTTGACCCGAACGGCTGGCCAGCGGGAGGAAGTCAGTACATTCTCTTTCAGTTTAATGATGTGAACAACGACTTTGTCTATGATGGCGACACCGAAGAGTTGAATCCCACCCCAATATACGTTCCATCATCTGTCACGATTAGCGACCCGGATGGTGTTACGTTGATGGACACGGATGTCCTGATTTACGACTCATTTGGCATCGCACGGAACGTCACTTGGGGCCTTCCATCCATCGACACGATGGTCCTGAAACGGACGGGTGTCACCCAAATGCGGTGTATCGTGGTGAGTCTGACACGCCTCAGGGAGGGGCCTTGGGATGGGACGACCTGTGCATAAAAAACGACGCCATGAGGGGTCGCACCCCTCGCAGGGGTTCTCCTTAATTGAAGTCATGTTTTCCATGGCAATCTTGTCCGTCTCAATTCTGGGCCTGCTCGCGTTGACACTGACGTCAATGAGGGTCAACGCGCAGGATGACGTCAAGATTGGCGCGGTCAGACTCACAAGCCAAGTTGCGGAAATACTCCTCGCACAGCCCATGTCGGCTGTTCCGGCCGGATTGTGTGGCATGGGTCCAGAGATTACCTCGCTGAATGCCACGTCAT
>CAZQIT010000172.1:0-9338 GCA_964592995.1 uncultured Nitrospirota bacterium
GAGGTTAAACGATCTGGGAAGGGTTGTTTTAGCGGAATGGCAACGCACGGTGGATATTCGGGCCGAAATGAAATTGGACGCATTCGTCGTGATGCCGAATCACGTCCATGGGATCGTATTCATTGAACATAATGGTGTTGCACCGGTAGGGGCGCACGGCCGTGCGCCCACAGGGGTCAATGTTTATACGGTCGGAACAGATGATAATGGTGTTGCACCGGTAGGGGCGCACGGCCGTGCGCCCCTACATAATGACCACATATTGCAACGGTCACCAAAATCATTGGGGGCATTTGTTGCTGGATTCAAATCTGCGGTCACCCAACGCATTAACGCATTGCGCGGAACGCCAGCCGTCCCGGTCTGGCAACGCAATTATTACGAACAGATCATTCGTGATGAAACCTCTCTGAACCGCATCCAGAAATATATCCTCGACAATCCGGGGCGGTGGACGTTTGACCCCGAAAATCCATTGGCTATCACACCGGATACGGAGGGCATATGACAGGCGTCACCGAATCCGTCGAATAAAGTGCCCTGATCGTTTCTAATGCGTAATCTGGAATAAAATGGAGGTGCGCGTGACAACGTTGACCGACGCTTATCGCTATTGCCGTGCGCTGACGCATCGGTGCGGCCCGCACTTTTCGGTGGGGTTCCGTTTTCTGCCCAAGGCCAAGCGCGACGCGATTTACGCCGTCTACGCCTTCTGCCGCTATGCCGACGACATCGTGGATGAGACGCAGCCCGCGCCACCCGATGCGCTCCTGAAGGAATGGGAAGACGAACTTGCCCATTGCTATCAGCAACAGCCGCGCCATTTAATCACCGTCGCCCTGGCCGACGCCATTTTGCGCTATCCGATCCCGAAGGAGGGATTTTTGGGCCTGATCGAAGGTTGTCGGATGGATTTGAAATACAGCCGCTATCCCACGTTCGACGCCCTGATGGTCTACTGCGACCGTGTGGCCACCACGATCCGCGATCTGTCGCTGCCGGTTTTCGGTTATACCGATCCAAAAGGACGGGACTATGGCCGCGCCCTCTCGACCGCTCTCCAATTGACCAACATTGTCCGCGATGTGGGCGAAGACCTGGGTCGGGGGCGGATTTATTTGCCGCAGGACGAAATTCAGCAGGCGGGTTATTCCGAGGTGGAACTTTGCGCGCGCGTCAAAAACGACGCCTTTTTGCGGCTGATGGCGTTTCAGTGCCAGCGCATTCGGGGCCATTTCGACCACGCCGCGCACCTGATCCCGCTGGTGGAAGAAGACGCGCGGCGGGCGCTCGCGCTCATGCGCAATGTCTATGTCGCCCTCCTCGACCGGATTGAGTCTGCCCCCTTCGACGTGTTGGATCGGCCCATCCGTCTCTCCCGCAGGGAGAAGAGCGCCGTCGTCCTGAACACACTATTTACGGGGGTTCACCGCACCCCTGCGAGGGGCGCTGCCCCCGCATCCTAGCAGCGGCTTGACGCCCTGTTTTTCAATCGCTATTCTTGCGGCATGAAACAGATTTACTTGGATCATATTGCAGCCACTCCGCTGCTGCCTGCGGCGCGATCGGCGATGCTCCCCTTTTTGATGGAGTGTTTTGGCAACCCGCAGAGTCGTCACGACTGCGGTGCGAGGCCGCGCGAGGCGATGGATGCGGCGCGGGATGCGGTGGCAGCCCTGATTGGCGCGCAAAGCAGTGAAGTGATTTTTACCGCCTCCGGCAGTGAGGCCAATAACCTGGCCATCAAGGGGATCGTGGCGGCGCATCGGAAAAAGGGACGGCATCTTATCACCTCCGCCATCGAACATTTCTCGGTGGCGCATCCGATCAAACGCCTAGAGCAGGAAGGCTATGCGATCACCTGGATCCCGGTGGATGGAAATGGACGGGTGGATCCGAAGCGCGTGGCCGACGCCATCCGACCCGACACGGTGCTGGTGTCGATCATGCACGCCAACAATGAAATCGGAACGCTCCAGCCCATTTCCGAAATTGCGGAGATCACCTCCGCGCAGGACATCCTGTTTCATACGGACGCGGTGGGGACGGTGGGGATTGTGCCCTTTGATGTGGAGCATCTGGGGGTCGATCTGGCCTCGTTTTCGGCGCAGCAGTTCTATGGGCCGAAGGGGGCAGGCGCCCTCTTTGTCCGTCGTGGGACACGGCTCTTTCCGCTGTTGGAGGGGGGTGTTCAGGAAACAGGAAGACGGGCCGGAACGGAAAATGTCGCGGCCATCGTCGGCATGGGGGTGGCGGCCAGCGTGGCCGAAGCGGGGCTTTCGGCGGAAGGGGCGCGGCTCTGTGCGCTGCGGGATCGGCTCATCGACGGGCTGTTGTCCCGCATGGATTATCTTCATTTGACGGGCGACCGACAGAATCGACTTCCGCATGTGGCCAGTTTTGCCGTTGAGTTTGTGGACGGAGAAGCCCTCATCCGAACCCTGGGGCGGGAGGGGATTGTGGGGGCCAGCGGGTCGTCATGCAGCGCCGAGGCACTCAAAATTTCCCCCGTGCTGACCGCCATCGGTCTTCCGGCCAATGTAGCGCAGGGGGGGGTCGTCTTTAGCTTGGGACGCCAGACGACAGAGGCCGACATGGAGGCGGTGTTGTCGATTGTGCCGCCTTGTGTGGAAGCGATGCGCCAGGTTTCCCCTGTTTATCTGGGATTACATCATCAACCTGCTCCAAAACCGCTTCCGGCAAAATCTGCAATGGATCCATCCGGTCTCCTCCGTTGACAAAGCGCGCCGACTCCATTGATCTGTCTTTAGTCGCTGTCGTAGAATACAATGGGCCGTCTCTCCACTCGAACCACTCGAACTTGAACGCACGGTAAAGAGTCCCGTATGTCGGACGCAGTCCAGGTCATGGTCATCACCACGAATAAAAAGGCCTTCCACGACTACTTCATTGAAGAGCGTTATGAAGCGGGCCTCTCCCTGATGGGGACGGAGGTCAAGTCGATTCGGGCCGGCCAGATCAACTTAAAAGAGAGCTTTGCGCGGATCGAAAAAGGAGAAATCTTTCTGCACAATTGTCACATTAACCCCTACAGCCACGGCAACATTTCCAATCATGATCCGCTGCGTACGCGCAAGCTGCTCCTGCGCGCGGGAGAGATGAAACGGCTTTTTGGAAAGATGCAGTTGCGCGGGCTGACCCTGATTCCGTTATCGGTCTATTTTAAGGGAAGCTGGGCGAAAGTGGAATTGGCGCTGGCGCGCGGCAAAAAACAGTACGATAAACGGGAAGTTTCGGCTAAAAAGTCTGCACACCGCGAAATCCAGCGCGCGCTTAAACGTAAACGGGAATAGGACGAACATTCATGTCCCACCCGTAGTATTCCCGTTGGCCCGCGCCACCTTTAAGAAAACCTCCTCCAGATTCTTCTCCTGATAAAGGCGCATAATCTCTTCCGGCGTGCCCGCCGCCAACACTTTCCCCTGGTGCAGAAAAAGGATGCGGTCGGAGATTTCTTCCATCTCTTTCATGTTGTGCGATGTATAAAAAAGGGTCAGGCGACGTTCGTCCCGAATGGTGCGAAGCAGCGTTCGGGTTTTATCGGCGATGTCCGGATCAAGACTGGCGGTCGGCTCATCCAGAAAAAGAATTTTGGGGCGATTCAGGAGCGACTTGATGAGGGAGAGGCGGGTCATTTGGCCGGAGGACAGTTTGCGGGTGAGGGTATGCTTTAATCGGGCAATCTCAAAACGCTCAAGCAGTGTGTCGATCTGCGCATCGGCATCTGAAACGCCATAGAGCTTCGCAAAGACACGGAGGTTTTCGTTGAGTGTCAGCGAGGTGGGCATTGAGACGTAAGTGGATGAAAAATTCACCTGGGAGAGAATCGCCTCGGCATGATGCCGCAAGTCCAGGCCCAGGATGAATATCTCACCGGCCGTCGGCGTAATCAGGCCCAGCATCATCTGAATCAGGGTGGTTTTCCCCGCGCCGTTCGGCCCCAGAAGTCCCAGAATTTCCCCCTCGTTGACGGTGAAGGAGACATCGTCAACGGCCCGGATCCCATCGAAGGACTTGGTCAGATTCCGAATTTCAATGACCGGATTTTCCATAGGTCACGCCTTCGGGAGGATCTGGGCGACTCCCCCCATGTAAGGGCGCAACACCTCCGGAAGCCGCACCGACCCGTCGGCGCACTGGCCATTCTCCAGGAGGGCCGCAACGGTCCTGCCGACCGCCAGGCCGGAGCCGTTGAGGGTGTGGAGGGGCTGCACGCTTCCTTCGGAAGTGCGGTAGCGAATTTGGGCGCGGCGCGCCTGAAAGGCCTCAAAATTGCTGCACGAGGAGATTTCCCGATAGACCCCCTGTGCCGGGAGCCAGACCTCAATGTCATACGTTTTTGCTGCGGAAAACCCCAGATCGCCCGCGCAGAGCGCGACCACCCGATAGGGCAGGCCAAGCGCTTTCAGCACCCCTTCGGCATCGGCCAAGAGTTTTTCCAAAAGGTCGTAGGAGGTCTCTGGTGTCGCAAATTTCACCAGCTCCACCTTATTGAACTGGTGCTGCCGGATCAACCCCCGCGTATCTTTTCCATAGGCGCCCGCCTCCCGCCGAAAACAGGGCGTGGCGGCCACATACGAAAGCGGGAGCGCGCGGGCCTCCAGAATCTCCCCCCGGTGGATATTGGTCAGCGGCACCTCCGCAGTGGGAATCAGGAAATAATCAGGGTCCTTGAGTCTGAACAGGTCATCTTCGAATTTGGGGAGTTGGCCCGTGCCGATCAGGCTTTCTGCGTTGACCAAGAACGGCGGGAGCACCTCCTCGTAATGATGGTCGCGGGTATGGAGATCGAGCATAAAATTCGTCAATGCCCGTTCCAGCCTGGCACCCACTCCCCGATAGAGGGTAAAGCGGGCGCCAGCTATTTTGGCCCCTCGTTCAAAATCCAGGATGCCCAGTCTTTCGCCGATTTCAAAGTGCGGTTTGGGCGTGAATGAAAAGGATGGCGTTTGGCCAAAGCGCCGCACCTCCTGATTGTCCCGCGCATCCTGGCCCGACGGCGTCGAAGGATGTGGCAGATTGGGCAGGCTCAGCAAAAAAGAGCGCACCCGTCCTTCGATGGCCGAGATCGAAGCGCTCAACGTCCCAATTTCCTCGGCCACCCCTTTCATCCTGGCCAGGAGATCGGAAACGTTTCCCCCCTCTCTTTTTTGCCTTGCGATCTGTTCGGATGCCCTGTTTTTCTCATGTTGAAGCGACTCAATTTGCCCCTTCAACATCCTCTGGCGCTGATCCCACGCCACCCAGTCCTCGAATGAGATCGTGGCCTGTCTTCGGGCCAGGGCCTCGCGCACCCCTTCCAAATTCTCCCGCAATGCCTTAATTTCCAGCATGTTCTTGTGCGTCTCCGTATCACATCGACATCTCCCTGCGCCATTCCAGCGATTTGGCCAGGGTCACTTCGTCTACATATTCCATATCCAGCCCGACCGGAATCCCACAGGCAATACGGGTGACCCGAATTTCGAGCGGCTTGATCTGACGGGCCAGAGACAGCGCGGTTGCCTCTCCGTCCATTGTGGGAGGCATGGCCAGGATCACCTCCGTGACGCCCCCCTTTTCCAGCCGTTCCATGAGTTTCCTGACGGAGAGATCGGCGTGCGCATTTTGAGAAAGGGGAGAGAGGGAGCCGAGCAGCACCTGGTAGAGACCCTGATACTCCCCGCTCCGCTCAATGGCGTAGAGGGTGCTGGGTTCCTCTACCACCAAAATCTTGCGGGTATCCCGGACGGGATTTTTGCAAATGACGCATAGCACGGCGTCGGCCATGTTGTTACACAGGCTGCAAAAGACAATTCGGTCTTTGGCATCCAGAATGGCCTGACCGATTTTTTTGGCCTCTTCGGCCTCCATCTTCAACAGATGGAACGCCAGTCGCTGCGCCGACTTTCTTCCGATTCCGGGCAGACGCATCAACTGCGCGATCAGGTGTGTAAAAGGGCCGTTTTGATCCATGAGGCGTTTAGAACAGTCCCGGAATGGGAATTCCGCCGGTAACGGTTTTGAGGGCTTGGGACATCACCTCTTGGCTTTTTCGGACCCCCTCATTGACAGCGGCCATGACCAGGTCCTGAAGCATCTCCACATCGCCCGCCCGAACCACCTCCGGGTCTATTTTGATGGCAAGAAACTCCTGTTTTCCGTTGAGGGTGACACAAACCATGCCGCCGCCCGATGAGGCCTCCACGGTTTTCAGCGCCGCCTCTTCCTGCATTTTGGCCATGCGCCCCTGCAGGGCCTGAGCCTGCTGCATCAAATCGTCCAACATCTTTTTGTTCATGCCATATCTCCCTAGGGGGCCTCAAGGATCATGCCGCCGAACACCGAAAGGGCCTCCTGAACCAGTGGATGGGGCGCCTGCCGAACGGAGGTGTTGGGCGTCGTGACCAGCGAAAGGGTTGTTCCCTTCTCAAAATGTGAGGTGACCGCCTCGGCCAGCCATTTCTGGTTGTCTCCGTTTTGAAGCAACGAAATGACAAATGCGGCGTTTTCGGAAAATCCAAGCGTCATGCTCTGGGAATCAACGGAAACCAGCGTGCCCGTTTCAAGATATGAGGCGATACTGGGGCGCGTCATCCGGACCTGCGCCACAAAAGCGCTCCAGCTTTCATGCGACGGGATGGCATCCATTTTGCGGGGGGGGCGAGGCGGTGGGACGGGAGAGATGGGTGGAATCGGGGGGATGTCCGCAGATGGACCGGTGTTGCCGCGAGGGGTTGCGGCAGGCGCAGGTTGTGGCGCACCGGCCAGGACCTCCAGCCGTTCGATGATGGTCTGAATCGGCTGGAGGTCGGAGAGCAGGAGGGCCTTCATCAGGGTCACCTCAAAGAGCAGGTGCGTCTCTGGCGCATAACGTATGTCCTCCTGAAGCTGACTGAACAGGGCAAAGAGGCGGTGCAGTTCTTCGGGAGAAAAAAGAGACGAAAGTGTCCGAATCTCTTCGACTTCTTCGTTAGGGAGGTCGATCCATGCTTCGGCCCCCGGCACTTGCTGCGCCACAATGAGATGCCGCAGATACTCCATCCAGTCTGCAAGAAATTGACGCAGATCATAGCCCCGCTCGGCAATCTCATGGGCCAGCGACAGGGCGGTGACGGCCTCTTTGTTTCGGATCGCACGCGAAAGCTGCGGAAATCGGGCCGCGCTCATTCTGCCCAGTAAGGCAAACAATGTCTCTTCTGTGATGCGGCGACCCGCTTCGGGCGCGCCTGCGTTCTCGCCGCTCCCATAGACGATGGCCTGATCCAGCAGGGTCAACGCATCCCGCATACTTCCTCCCGCAGCGCGCGCAATCAGACCCAGCCCCTCTTCTGTGATCTGCGCCCCGTTTTTCCGCGCCACTTGGGAGAGTTGCGTCATGATCTCCTGCCGCGACAGCCTGCGCAGGATAAAGTGCTGGCAGCGAGAGAGCACCGTTTCGGGCATCTTGTGCGGATCGGTCGTGGCCAGAATGAACACCAGATGCGGCGGAGGTTCTTCCAGCGTTTTGAGAAGGGCGTTGAAGGCGGCATTCGAAAGCATATGCACTTCGTCGATAATATAAATTTTGTACCGGCCCCGCATCGGGAGGTACTTCACCCGTTCGCGCAGTTCGCGCACATCATCGACGCCGGTGTTGGACGCGCCGTCGATTTCCATTACGTCCACGGCGCGCCCTTGTGTGATTTCCAGACAAACATCGCATTGGTTACAGGGGGGAGAGGGAGAAAACTGCCGATCCACGCAATTTAAACCCTTGGCAAAGATACGGGCCAGGGTGGTTTTCCCCACCCCCCGAATACCGGAGAAGAGATAGGCCTGCGCAATTTTGTCCTGTCGGATGGCATTCCGGAGCGTTTGGGTCACATACGGCTGTCCGATCACTTCCTCGAATGTTTGCGGCCGCCAAGCCCTGGCAGACACCGTATGGGTCGTCATGCGTTATCGTACTCCGGTAGACGTGCGGGTGGGCCGCTCCGGTGGAGAGACCAGGTGATCCCGCAGCGCCCAGGAGAGCCACCGTACCGTTGCTTCCTTCCGGACCTGGCGGGGTTTGGCAGATCCTGTTGCACGAGGCCCGATCCCTCCACCGGAGCGGCCCACCCTAAGATTGCGCGGTTGATTATCGTGCAACCCTTCCGTACTGTCAATGGGCCCACATCCGCATTGTAGAGAACACGTAAACGGTCCGGTCTTGTAACACATAATCTGTCCAGATTAAAGATAATTCCTTTCATAGTTTTCCTCCCTTCTTATTCGTAATGGGCCCACATCCGTACAACCTTCACGGTCTTAATCTCCTTCAACACCTGATAAACAATCCGATGTTGAATATTGATGCGACGCGAATAATATCGATCAAGTTTCCCGATCAGTTTTTCAAAGGAATGGGAGGGGGAAAACGGATCTGTTCGCAACACCTCCAAGATTGCTTCTACTTTTGGCTTAAGACCAGCCTCCAAAATTTTCCTGGAGTCTTTAACGGCCTGTCTGGAAAATACGATCTCCCAACCTACCACGCAAGATCCTTTGCGCATTCTTCAACAGGCTGACTTCCGCCTTCTAATATTGACTCCACCATCCCCGGAATAGAAGAAAGATAGAGAGTTTCCTGAATGGATCGCCAACCTGCTTCAGATATCAGGATCGCGGAAGCCTTCTTCCCTTTAATTTGAATGGGCTTACGGGTCAATTCAACCTCTTCAATAATTTGGAAAATATTAGCCATTGCCTCCGTAGCATTGACTGTACGCATTTCAGTCCCTCCGTTCACCGATATATTTGGTCCCAAATATACCCATTTTGCATTAGAAAGACAAAATCCCTTGTGCTATCATTTGTTCATCTCCTTGGTGCTTGGTGATTGATGAACAAAAAAGTCATCCTAAAAATCATTCTGCCGATCCTCCTTTTATTTGTAATGTTGTACTACGCGGGGCATCTGCCAGCCTTTTTATCCGCTCGGCAGCCGATTAAAGTCGGCATCCTGCATTCGCTCACGGGCACCATGGCGATCAGTGAAACCTCTGTGAGGGATGCCACCCTATTGGCAATTGAAGAAATCAATCAGCACGGCGGTGTTTTGGGAAGACCGATTGTCCCTATTGTGGTAGACGGGAAATCCGATTGGCCCACCTTTGCGCGTGAGGCTGAACGTCTGATTACGGTCGAACAGGTCTCGGTGGTTTTTGGCATACCAAAGGGTATGCGCGCTCCTCGCGCCTTGCAAACAGGGCGACTCGTTTGCCCTTTGTGTATAGGTTATTTCTGCGCAGGCCCTAACGTGATACAGTATGTCCCGGTAGGGGCGAACGGCCGTTCGCCCCTGTACTTGGACC
>CAZQIT010000173.1:0-12117 GCA_964592995.1 uncultured Nitrospirota bacterium
TGGACCTAATCCCTTTTTCTCAAAGTAGCTTAAGTTTTCAACATCCGCTTTAAAGTAAAGGGTATCGTCGGCGACGAGAGCGAACATCAATCCATCGTGGTATATGCCGTATCCACCAAACATTTTTCGAGCCGTGATTGGCCTAAAAAGTTAAAATACTTCTTTAAGGTACTCAACGTATTCACTCATAATTAATAGAGTAGTTCTAAGACCAAACTATTTAGCTGTCCCGCCGAGAAAAGGCCCTGCTAAAAATGCGGGGCTATTTGTGGTCGGGTTGAGCGCCGGGTTATGCCCTGATGAGAATTACACCGGGGCATGGACAGCCTGTGCCACCAAGCGCACCCCTAATGCCGCGCAAACACGGTTGATGGTATCGAAGCGCGGCTGTGCACCGGGCCGCAGCGCTTTATACAATGCTTCGCGGGTGATTCCAGATGACTTGGCAATCTCGCTCATACCGCGAGCGCGAGCAATATCGCCCAGTGCGGAAGCCAGCAAGGCCGGATCGTTGGCCTCAAGAATGTCCGTCAGATAAGCCGCAATTGCCGTCTCGCTCGCAAGATAAGGCGCGGCATCAAACTCAAGCAAGTCAGCCACTTTGATACGTTTCATGGTCATCTCCTTATATCAATCTATCCGTAAAGCCAATGCTTTGGCTCGCAGGATGTCGGCTTTTTGAGTGCGCTTTACGCCGCCAGCCAACAACACGATCACCTCTTTTCCACGTTGCGTAAAATAGACGCGCCAACCCGCGCCGAGGTGGATGCGCAATTCCGACACGCCCCCTCCAACGGGCGCTACGTCTCCCATCAAACCCAAAGCCAGCCGTTTGATGCGTGCTACAATGACCCCGCGCACAGGTTCATCGGTTAGGTCATCAAGCCACGCAGTGAATTCGGTAAGCGGCTTGATCAAGTACATAGGCAGATTGTAATCGAACGATTACATAGAGTCAAGGCATCTAACAGGCTGCCCGCCAAAGAACCTTTTTAATGCCCGTGCTTTGCATCCAGGGCACTCCCCACAAAAAACCAGATGGCTCATTGGGGAGTCGCGCACGCTTGGTAAATAAGCGTCCTTGCGGACAGTGTGGTTTTAAGGCGCAGGGATTCCCGATCGAAGTATTCAGGAATCGCGTCTTCCTAAAATGCGTGAGAGACGCCTAGGATCAGCCCGTATCGGGGGACGAGATTCACCTCGTTGACCCGCTGATAAATCGGAAACTGCACGTGGGCGTAGAACGACATGTTAGACGCCGCCGCCAGCCGAATTCCTGGCGTGAGATAGACCCAGGTGCCGCCCGTGCTAGGCACCTCTGTTCCGTGGAATTCGTCACGCGGCGCATGGCGCAGATTCACCTGGAGGCTGCCGGTGACCGTCTTCTCGTTCTCGGTGAATGAGGCGCTCGTTCCCCCATTGAAGATGAACGTGTTCCCAAACTGATAGTCCTTGCTGTTCTCCATGGCGAGCTGGTAGGAGGTGCCGAGAAAGGCATCCCATTTGTGTGGCGTGATCTGGTACGAATAATGTGCCGAGAGCAGGCCGTCCCACGAACCGGTGCCAGGCTGGATCGTCGGCTCGTTGATCTCCCCCTCGTGGTCGAGCAATTTGTGCTCTCCCGTGGGAAACTTGACTCCTGCACCCAAAACGGCCAAGTGTCGTGTGGTCACCCACGGCGCGATTTTTCCAATCAATCGAATATCGCCAAACCCCGCGCTTCCGTCCTGACGGCTGAACTCGCCGTCGTCATGGGAGTGTTCGTGTGTTCGGTCGTTCATGAATGGAATGGCGAGGGTGAGCGCGGCGGCCGACGTCAGCCCGTAGCTGATGTCGAGCTGCATGAGTTGGTTGTTCGTCCGCACCTCGGTATGCCCGTCGGGAACGATCACGCCATTGGCAAAATCGATACGAGGCACCGTGGCTACATCCGCGCTGTGGCTCCCGCGCTGAACCTGATCCATCGGAATCCAGCGATAGGAGAGGTCGAAAATCATCTGGCCGGGGTTTGCGATCCCCTCCTGTGTTCCCGTCACCAGAAAACAATTGGCCGAGCCGCAACTGGCCTCAACACGGGTTGTAAACGTGAAACTTGCAATCAACAGCACTCCGAAAAGGAATGCAAAAACGCGCTGTGACATTTTGGAATCCTCCAAATTAAAAAGTAGGGGAGAAGGTCAACGGGCTTGTGGCGAACACCGCCCCAAGGCACAAGCCAAGAGGCAGGCGCGAAGCCCGGAGTGACCTGAACAATGACCTGGAAGAAGTATTAAGCGATCGGAGGCGGAGGCCCACGCGCAAAGGAGGCGCTGGGTGTGAGTCTGGGAAAAGAGAGGAGGACGTCTGGAACGATCTGTGAGACGAGGTTTAGGGGATCCAGTGTGACCTGATCGGGTGCGAGGGCCGCACCGCCGATCTTCTGGACGAGGCGACAGGCCAGATGCACGCCGGAGTCGGGGTTATTCTCTGGTGTTTGGGTGTGTCCGCCGTGGGCGTTGTGAATGTGGCCGCCCGTCCTCGGCCCCAAATCGTGATGGAAGGCGCACGAAATGGTGTAAAACGAGAGAAACAGATAGGCTGCGCCCAACAGCGCGTGAAGGGTCTTTTTACAGGAGAGCGGTCTCAACGCCCCCCCCTTCAGGCTCCGTGATGACCGCAGTGGGACGGCGCAGATCAGTCGGTCACAAAGACGGACTGGGTGGGTGAGTCGGATTAACAACAACGCGGCAGACATCCATAAATTGGTCGAAATGGCGATCTTCGGAGAAAGACTCTGAAATCTCGCGGGCACGGTGGCGCAGCAGGGCGCGGTCACTCTGGTATGCCAACAAGAGAAGTGCTACCAGTTGCTCCACATCCGCAGCATCGGAGAGGATAAAGGAGGAAAGCGCTCCTGTCAAGATTTCCGAAGCGCCGTTGGCCCGCGTGGTAATCACGGGAAGACCCGATGCCAGGGCCTCCAGGCAGACATTGGCGAATGGGTCATACAACGTCGGCAGGGCCAGCACGTCCGCAGCCGCATAAACCCGTTCCACGTCGGAAGCGACGCCCGCAAAGACGATCTCCTGTGCCATCCCCATGTCGGCGGCGATGTTCAACCAGGGCGCGGCGTTCCCCTTCCCCACAACCAGCACCTTGAATGGAACTTCGGGATGACGCGCCTTAAAAAGGCCCGCCGCATGGATGAGAAACCCCAGCCCTTTGCGTTCAAACCCAGAGCCGACAAAGAGGATCAGAAACGCCTCTTCCCCAATGTTGTAGCGGGTTCGGATGAGGCTTCGATAGGCCTCGCGATGCGCCGGCTGAAAGCGGTTTAGATCGACGCCGTTGTGGATGACCACAATTTTTGACGGTGGCGTGCCGTAGTGCCGAATGATCTCTTCTTTCACCTGGTGGGAATTGGCGATGATCCGCCGGGTCTGCGGCGAGGTGTATATCCGCTTCTCGATCCAGAGGGTGGCAAAATGGAACGGGTTAATCCGCATCCAGGCGCGGCGCACACGCGATTGCGTTCGCCGATGCAGCCATTCCCGATGACAGCCGTCACCCGCGCGATAAATGTCCTGACAGAGCGTTCTCTCAAAACTGAAAATCAGATCAAAGGGTTCGGATCGCACGACCCGCCACGCAAACAGGGCGAAACTAACCAGCCGCAAAAACGACCCCCCCGGCAAGATCGGCACGGGATGCCAGATCAACCCGTTCGCAGGCAAAGTCTGCGGAGTTTCCCCGTCAACGCGGCTTCGCCGCAGGTCAGAACCATCGTCGTTGGCAGGTGCGCGAAGCGTAATGCCGTCCGCAGGACCCGTCTTCCACCGATGCGCAATGAGATGCACCGTATGTCCACGTTGGATGAGGCCCGCAACAAAACGGGCGACCACATTTTCGGCCCCGCCGTGGGCGACGTAACGCTGGCGGATGATGGCAATTTTCATGATGTGCCGGGTCGTGGCCCTAACCTGCGGCAAAGCCGCGCCCCCCCTCCAGAGACAAAACCGCCTGCATCACATCTTCCACGGCGATGGCCTTCATGCAGGCCACGTCAAAGGGGCAGGGGCGCCGTCCGCAGGGGCTGCATTCAAAGGGTTCCCGCAACACGACGGCGCTTCTGATGGGGCCGGTTTCACGCGGATCGGACGGGCCATAGAGCGCGACCGTCGGAACGCCCAGGGCTTGGGCCATGTGCATCGGCCCGCTGTCCACCGTGACGAATGCGGCGCAGTGCCGCATCAGCGCCATCGACTGCCGCAGCGTCAACATGCCCGCCACCGACGCTATCATCCCGCCCGATTCGCGCACGCCACGCCCTGCGGCGGCGGCCTCCTTCCGACCCCCAAACAAAAGCGGCAGATACCCCGCATCAGACAGCGCCCGTCCCAGGGCAATCACCCGCTCCCAGGGCCAGAGTTTGTCGCGCAGCTTTGCGGCAAAGGGATGCAATCCAATGATCGGCCTTGACCACGCCTCACAGCGTTGTCGCGCCTCCGTGGTCTCCGCGTCAGAGAGGGCAATCTCCATCTCCATCCCCTGAAAAGGGATGCCCAACGCTTCTAGGTGACGCCGCCAGATTTCGATGTGATGCAGCGTGGGCTGATTAAAATCCAGCGGATGGGTGAAGAGGAAGGCCAACTGGCTGGTCGCCCATCCCCAGCGGTGCCGCGCACCCGAAAGATAGGCCAGCGGCGCGGAATCCGGATCATTGCCATCCAGAACGACAGCTAAATCGCAGGGTTCACGACGCAGCGCTCCGACGATCCGAAGGATATGGGGAGCCGAGACCAGGTTGACCCGTCCGGGGTGGTCGATCAGGCGGTCGATGTGCGGATTGTGCAGCAGCACCGATTTTGCCGGAGGGCTGACAATGGCCGTCATACGGGCGGCGGGAAAGGCGCTCCGGATGGCCCGAATGGCCGGGGTGGTCAGGAGCGTGTCGCCCAGCGCCGTGGTGTTAATCAGCAGGACAGACCGGATGGAGGCCGTCTCCCACGGGAACTGCGAGTCCTGCGGAGGCGCGCCCTCCCCCGTTTTGGCGAAGGTCTTAAACAGCCCTTTTAGACCGGCCAACAGGAGGCGATTGGGCATGGCTCATTTTCATTTGGGTTTGACGGTCTTTAACAATTCATAACCCTCGCTGCGAGCGACAAACGTTGCCGCTGTAATATCGCCGACGACATTGAGCGTGGTGCGGCACATGTCGAGAATGCGGTCCACGCCGAGGATGATCGCTATCAAGGCCGGATCAATGCCGATCATTGCCAAAATACCAATGATAAAAGGTATCGAACCGCTTGGCACGCCCGCAGTGCCAATGCCGCCGAGAATCGCCATATAGGCGACCATCAATTGGGTGCCGAGTGTCAGATCGACGCCGGCAAGCTGCGCGAGAAAGAGAACGGTCACGCCTTCGTAAAGCGCTGTGCCATTTTGATTTGCAGTGGCGCCGACCGTTAGAACAAAGCTGTTTATCTCTTTCGGAACACCCAGGTTCTCCGCAGAAACTCGCAATGCCGTGGGAAGTGTCGCATTGGACGATGAAGTCGAGAATGCCGTCACGATCACGGTCCAAACCCGCCTGAAAAAGTCGATCGGATTCAGTTTGGAAAGGAACCAGACCGAAAGCGAATATACACCAAAGAAATGCAGCCCAAGTCCCAGCAACACCGTTGCTACGAACCACGCAAGCGATTGCAGTAGGTCGATGCCGAATACGGCGATGTTGTTGAAAAGCAGACACGCCACCGCAAACGGCGCGAACTTCATAATGATGTCGATGATTTTCGACATGATGGCAAAGAGCGCCTCCATCACGCCGACAAACGGTACTGAGACCGTCGCCGGCAGCAGCGTGATCGCGATGCCGATAATGAGCGCGAAAAACATGACGTGGAGCATGTTCGGATTCTCGCCCGATATCGAATTAAAAACGTTTTTTGGAACAATCGTCTTGACCACCTGCATGAGGGGTGAATCGACCTTGACGGCTTCGGCAGCTTTCTTTTGAGCTTCGGTCGCAGTTGCGGCCCCGCTGCTGAATTTTTCCTTCAACTGAGCCGCGATCTCAGGGCTGATTCTTTCACCCGGCCGGATCGTATTTGCGAGACCAAGACCGATCACGACCGAGATCGCCGAGATGACAAGACAATAGGCAAACGATTTGAGTCCGATGCGACCCAATTTTCGGATGTCGCCGATGCCCGCCACACCGACCACAAGCGATGAAAATACAAGTGGCACAACGATCATCAGAAGCAAATTTAAGAACAGCGAACCGATGGGCCGCGTTATGTTTGCAATCATCCAGGCGACGCTGGCGTGGCCACCGCCCCAAACCTGATTCGCAATCAAGCCGCCCATCACGCCCACCAGCAACCCGATCAGTATTTTGGTGTGCAGCGCCAAGCCCTTGGGCTTATCCGGCGTTTTGTCGTCCAGATCGGTCGCCAGCTCGCGGTCGTACGGGCCGAATGGAATTTGTTCCTTATCCTGTTCGCTCATGTTAGATGGCTCCCCAAAAACCCGGAGGACAGAGTACGACAGACACCTGTCGATGGGCAAACGTTTACAGGACAAGTCTACCGGGCAAGACGAAAACTATCGGCAGAAAGGCTGGCTCATTCAAACGTTTCCGGCAACAATTCCCGATAGAGGGACAATATCTGGTCGGTCATTTGCCGCAGGGTGTATTGCGCCAGGACGCGCGCGCGCGCCTGCTGTCCCAGCCGCTCGCGCAGTGCGGCGTCGCCCATGAGGGTCTCAATCCGATGGACCAGCGCCGGTACATCCCTCGGCGGCGTCAGCAGACCCGTCTGCCCGTCAATGACCGCTTCTCGAATGCCACCGATGTCGGATGCGACCACCGGTTTGGCCATGGCTTGGGCCTGCAGGATGGCCTGCGGAATCCCTTCGTGCGCGTAGGAAGGCAGCACAAACAGATCCAGCGCCGACAGAATTTGAGGGACATCCTGCCGATGGCCCGTCAGCCGAACAACCTCTTCGAGATGAAGTTCGCGTCTCCATGCTTCGATGTTGGCTCGCGCTGGCCCCTCGCCCACAATCACAAAAACGAGGTTTGGATGCGACCT
Organism: uncultured Nitrospirota bacterium; assembly: GCA_964592995.1. Taxonomy (GTDB): domain Bacteria; phylum Nitrospirota; class Nitrospiria; order SBBL01; family CAZOFZ01; genus CAZOFZ01. The sequence continues at coordinate 7,083 of CAZQIT010000173.1, forward strand.
GCGCAGCATATCCGCCGCCTCCAAAAAGTAGCGGTGCCCCTTCCAGGAGCGGAGGACCGAGACCATGCCGACGAGGAAGGCGGTCTTGGAGAGGCCGAGTTCGTCTCGAACGTGGCGGGCAACGCCCGGATGAAACCGCGCTTCATCCACGCCGGTCGGAATGGTCTGGATACGCGCTTCCTGAACCGCGCACTGTTCAATTAAATTCTGGCGAATCTCCTCGCTGGTGGTAATGATGCGATGCGGCAGCAGGCCATAGACGACCCGTCTCCAGTGACCCTGCGTTTGAATGTGCCGAGTTCGAATGATTCGGGGACGCCGACGGGAGAGACGACCGGCCAGGGAGGCAATCCAACTATCCCGCGAGCTATGTGTGTTGAGGATGTCAATTTGATACTGCACCATCCATTGGCAGAGTCGGGTCAGCGCGATGGGGATGGCCGCTCGGTGCATCGGCAGGGGCAGAGGGATGACCGGAAACCCGCCCGCTCGGACTTCTTTCAAAAGCAGGCTTTCCTTCGGTGCCGCGATGAGCACCCGGTGCCCCTGCTGTGCAATGGCCCTGGCTTCCTGATAGATACGGATTTCCTGCCCCCCCCACCCTAACGAGGCTTCCGTGTGAAGCACCGTCAGAGGACGCAAGAGACCTCCGCTGAATGGACTGCGGCCTGGATGGGGGTCGGTCGCGCGGCCCGACGTGCGGCCCGGATTTCGGCCCTGATTTCGGATAGAACCGCGTCTACAGAAATTTTTTCTAGGCACAGACAACGTTTGGTCCGCGCGCATCCAAACGGCCCGGAAGGATCGCATCCGGCGTTATCCTGAAGCACCCGGTGTCCCTCCCCCCACGGTCGCCACTGCGCCTGCCCCGTGGGGCCAAACAGGGCGACGACCGGCGTGCCAACGGACGCCGCAATGTGCATCGGCGCGGTATCGACGCCAACAAACAGGTCGCACCGCTGGGAGAGGGCTGCGAGCTGTGTGAGGGTGGTCTTGCCGATTAGGTCTACCGGTTTTCGCTGCGCCATTTCGACAATCCGTTTTGCCTTTTGTATCTCGGCCTGGGCTGGCCCGCAGGTGAGAAAAACCTGCGCGTCCTCTTCGTCAGTCAGGCGGTCGATCAGCGCGGCCATGTCTTCGTCCCGCCAGCATTTGAACAGCCAGCGCGCCGTCGGATGAAGGTGAATTTTAAGCTGTGGTTCGCGAATGAAATGCCGCTCTAAAAAATCCCGCGCCCATTCCTGATCTGCCGGGGGGAGCGTCATGCGGACAGCACGATCCTGCGTGTCGATGCCCAGGTGTTGAACGACGGCCAGGTTTTGCTCCACGGTATGGAGATGCGGATTGCGGCGTTGCAGATGAGTGTAGAGATATTTCTTGTCCCAGAATCCCGCCCCTTCCGGGTCGGTTGCGGCCCGATAACGCGCCCCCGACAGGAGGCCCAAAATGGCCGCCCGATCCCCGCCGGTGAGATCAATTACCAGATCAAACCGCATCCGCCGGATTTTCAAAACAAACGCCATCTCCGTCCCGATCCGATCAAAGAGGCGCCTGCCCCCCCCGGCCCGGTCGGACACAATAATCTCGTCAAGGAGTGGATTGCCCTGCAGCACCCCCTCGGTGCCCCGTGCAACGGCCACGGCCAGATACGCGCTGGGATAGGCCTCCCGCACGGCGCGCAGCGTCGGCACCGTCAGCAGGACATCGCCGATATGGCGAAATTTAACAACCAGAATCCGTCGAATGCCGTACACAAAACGCTCCGGAAATCCCCCGTGTTACGCAAATATAGCGCACGTCGGTGGGTGCGCGAAGCGCAACGCCGTCCGCAGGACTTATGTAAATACCGTCCGCAAGGCCAGCAGGATCAGCACACCCAGAATCCCCAGCCAGGTGCGATATTCCCGATGTCCCATCACGCGCTTCCAATCAAACTGCGGCCCGGACGGGGTTGACGGGGGTGGTTTGCGCATCAGGGAAGGGAAAAAACGGGGTGTCTGTCGGAGGTATGTCAGGTAGACCCGCCCGAATTTTTGGCGTAGCTTTTCTTCCTCCCCAGTGATCGTCGGTTTGTAAACCGCGTAAAAGGTGATGAGGTAGAAGATCAGGAGGGGGAAGCTGCGTCCCATGAGCGCAACACCCAGGCCCAGCAGGAAGTTCCCCAGATAGAGCGGATTGCGGGTCCAGGCATAGGGTCCGTCCACGGCCACAGCGCCGTCCTTTCGGATGTGGCCGGAAGACCAAGTCCGCGCAGCGGCTCCCAGCGCAACAAGGGGCAGCCCCCACAGCATCGACAGCGGGGTGGGGTGGGTGAACAACAACAGCGGTCCCGCAATCGCCGTGCTGGCCAGAATACGGTGACCGCGCACCCACGCCTGCCATTGTTTCATCCTCTGCCGACTCCACCGGATGGGGCCGATGGGGTCCCCTGTTCCATCTCCCAAAGCCGTGCGTATTTGAGAAAGGTGTAATAGGCATACAGGCCGCAGAGCAGCAGGCCATGCAGCCCTTCCCGAAATCCCTGCCGGAGCAGATACATCCGGAAAAACGTCCAGGCCGGACGCGCCAAAAGATCGGTAATGCGGAAGGGCCGTCCTTCCGTCTTCATTTGTACGGCGGCCAGTTCGGCGTAGCGTCCGGTGCGTTCGTGAAACTCGGCCAGCGTGCGATAAGTGTCGTGCAGAAGGGAATGATGCAGCCGATCCGTCGTCCCCGAAACCTGAACCGCTTCGTGTACCGCGCGCGCCTCAAACCGGCCCCTCTTTCGATCAAACAGGCGAAGGGTGTAATCCGGCCACCAGCCCGCATACCGAATCGAACGCCCCAGAAAAAAGTTTTGACGCGCCACATAAAAGCCCGCGCACGTTGGGCCGGCAGCCAACAACGTCTGTATTTCAAGCGCCAGCGCCTCCGTCACCCGTTCGTCCGCATCCAGGCTGAGCACCCAGTCGTGCTTCGCCTGCGAAGTGGCAAAATTCTTCTGATCGGCATAGCCCGTCCAGGGCCGCTGGATAACCCGGTCGGTGTAGGTTTTGGCGATGGCGACGGTGTCATCCTGACTGCCGCCGTCCACGACGACAATTTCATCGGCCCAGGCCACGCTGGACAGACAGGCGCCAATCCGCGAGGCTTCGTTGCGTGTGATGACGGTGACAGACAGGGGCCATTGCGCGGTCATGAGAGCGGAATGGCCTCATCAATGAGCATAATCGGTATCTCCTCTCGAATGGGGTATGTGAGGCGGCAGGCGGGACAGACCAGCCCCTCCCCATTGTCGTTGAGGTGGATGGCCCCTTTACATTTGGGGCAGGCCAGAATTGAAAGCAGGGATGGATCAATACGCACGGGTCTCCTTATTTGCGCGGTGCATCGCTTCGGTATAAAACTGGAAACTATTTCTTCCCTTTTCTTTGGCGCAATACATGGCCGCATCCGCATTTTGTATCAAGATTTCCGCCGTATCCCCGTTTTCAGGATAGAGGGCAATTCCGATACTTGTTGTGGCAAAGAGGGTATGTCCAGAAAAGGTAAACGGTTTTGAAAATGTTGCGATGATCTTTTGAGCAATCTTTATGACATCCTGTACATCTGACAGGGAGAGGGCAATTACAAATTCGTCTCCACCCACGCGGGAGATCGTATCCTCCGTGCGTAAACAACTTGTTAATCGTACGGCAATTCCTTTTAAGAGCCTATCCCCCACCGCGTGACCCAATGAATCATTAACTTGTTTAAATTTGTCCATGTCCAGAAAGAGGACAGCCGCCCTTGTCTTGTTTCGATGCGCGAGGGTCAAGGCATGATTTAACCGATCATCGAGGCGGGTTCGGGTGGAAAGCCCGGTGAGAGGGTCACGCAATGCCATCGCCGTAAAACGCGTCTCCAGTCGCTTGCGCTCAATGGCATAATGGATGGTGCGGGACAGGAGCAATCCATCCAAATGGCCTTTTGTGAGATAATCTTGCACCCCCACTTGCAACGCACGAATCGCAGCATGGTAATCTTGTGTCGGATTTCCCGTCAGGACGATGATTGGAAGATCAGGATACTTCTCTATGAGCTGTTGCGGTGCTCCCAATCCATGACTGTCGGGGAGATATAAGTCGGTTACCACAACCATAATATCGCCCTGATCCAGGCGCGCAAGGCCTTGTGTGAGGGTCGTGACCCACTCCACCTCAAAGACGGCGTTCGACTCCTTCAGCGAGGGGACAATCAAGAGATGTCGGATCATTTCGGCGTCCGAGCAATTATCTTCAATCAACAAAACTTTAATAACCTGCGTCGTCATGACGTTTCCTGTGCAATAGGCGGGGGTGTTTTATTGATGATCGCCCAGTAGAACCCCGTGTCGGCGATGACTTTCATAAACCTGTCAAAATCAACCGGCTTTTGAACGTAGCTGTTTACGCCGAGATGATAGCTTTCTGCGATATCCTTCTGCTCACGGGAGGAGGTTAGCATAACCACCGGGGTAAGCCGGGTGCGATCATCGGCGCGAATCCTGCGCAAGACCTCAATCCCATTGACCTTCGGGAGATTAATGTCCAAAAGGACGACCTTTGGCGTCTCATGGGGATTGCGTGCACGATATCTCCCTTCACCAAAGAGGAAATCGATGGCCTCTTGTCCATCGGTGACGGTCATCACATGGTTTGCAAGATGGTTCCCCTGAAGCGCCCGCAGGGTCAGCTCTCGATCACTGGCATTGTCCTCTACCAATAAAATCTCAACCAGTTCAATTTCCCATTTCATTTTTATCTGCCTTCTTGGTCCAAGTACAGGGCGAACGGCCGTTCGCCCCTACCGGGACATACTGTATCACGTTAGGGCCTGCGCAGAAATAACCTATACACAAAGGGCAAACGAGTCGCCCTGTTTGCAAGGCGCGAGGAGCGCGCATACCCTTTGGTATGTAAGCGATGAGCAACGTGGCAAACGGGGATGAATCGGCAGCCCGACTGTGGATGTTATTTGTGGACGAGCCCTTAAATGCACCAAGCAATGCGCTTGAGGATTTGCTGCCCTGTGTTCC
>CAZQIT010000174.1:0-39215 GCA_964592995.1 uncultured Nitrospirota bacterium
GACATAGACCTGCTTGACGACTTCTGAGAATGTGCCATAAGCAATCCCATTACGCAAGAGAATGCGCACAAGTGGACGAAGGATCTTAAAGATGGCATCCTGAATCTCTTCCCGCATGGATATTCTTTCCTTAAACCCAGACTACAGCAATAGAAATGATCGGGTTGCTGACGACTGACCGCAGTCATTTTCTGACTGCTACTTTATTCCCAAATTTATTCCATGTCAATAAAATTAGGGGTCTATGTGATTGACTCTTGTGGGTGAAGATGTCGAACCAAACCTCGACTGGGTTGAACCCACTTGCATAAAAAAGCCCCCCAGTTTTCACTGGAGGGCTTTTTTGTTGCAGCGCTTTTTGTGGAAGCGGGACGATAGACTTGGCTTGGCTTAGTACATATCGCCCATTCCGCCGCCACCGCCTGGCATCGACGGCATTTTTGATTTTTCTTCTGGAATTTCTGCGATCATGACGTCGGTGGTCAACATCAATCCCGCGACGCTTGCGGCATTTTGAAGCGCCGTCCGCGTTACCTTGGTCGGGTCGATAATACCCGCATCCACCATGTCAACATAGGTTTCTGTTTGCGCGTCAAACCCCATGCTACCCTTCTCTTTTTTCACGCGCTCCACAACCACAGACGCCTCAAGACCCGCATTCTCGATAATTTGCCGAATCGGCTCTTCCATGGCTCGGCGCACAATGTCCACGCCGATCTTTTCGTCCCCTTCTGACTTCACACGATCCAGCGCCGAAATACATCGGAGCAGCGCAACACCGCCGCCTGGAACGATGCCTTCTTCGACTGCCGCTTTGGTGGCATGCAGGGCGTCTTCGACACGCGCTTTTTTCTCTTTCATTTCCGTTTCGGTCACGGCTCCGACGTTGATGACGGCGACTCCCCCCACGATCTTGGCCAGCCGCTCTTGCAGCTTCTCCCGATCGTAATCAGAAGTCGTTTCCTCCACTTGGGCTTTGATCTGCTTGACGCGGCCCTGAATCTTGTGGGTGTCTCCGGCGCCCTCGACAATCGTGGTATTATCTTTGTCGATGGTGATCCGTTTTGCGCGTCCCAGATCGGATACCTTGACATTCTCAAGTTTCAGGCCCAAGTCTTCCGAAATCACTTGTCCGCCTGTGAGAATCGCAATGTCTTCGAGCATGGCCTTTCTTCGATCACCGAAACCGGGGGCCTTGACTGCCGCAACTTGAAGCGTGCCGCGCAGCTTATTGACCACCAACGTGGCCAGCGCTTCACCCTCGACCTCTTCCGCAATAATGAGGAGGGGGCGTCCCAGCTTTGCAACGGCTTCCAGCACAGGCAGCAGATCCTTCATGGACGATATTTTCTTTTCGTTAATGAGGATTGAAGCATCCGTGAGGGATGTTTCCATTCGCTCCGCATCCGTCACGAAGTAGGGCGAAATATAGCCCCGGTCAAACTGCATGCCTTCCACCACGTCCAGAGAGGTGGTCATGCTCTTGGCCTCTTCTACGGTGATAACGCCATCTTTCCCGACCTTTTCCATGGCTTCCGCGATGAGGTCGCCGATCGTTTTGTCGTTATTGGCAGAAATGGTGCCGATCTGCGCGATCTCTTTTTTGGTCTGACAAGGCTTGGAAATGCTCTTCAATTCCTCGACGACAACTTCCACAGCCTTATCAATCCCCCGCTTCAGCTCCATCGGATTGGCGCCTGCCGAAAGATTCCGAACCCCTTCCTTGAGAATGGACTGCGCCAAAACCGTCGCGGTGGTGGTTCCATCTCCGGCGACATCTGAGGTCTTGCTGGCCACTTCTCGGACCAGTTGCGCGCCCATATTTTCGTAGGGGTCCTTTAACTCGATCTCTTTGGCCACCGTGACACCATCTTTGGTAATCGTCGGTGCGCCGAACTTCTTTTCGATCATGACATTACGACCTTTGGGTCCCAGTGTTGCCTTCACGGCCGTGCTCAACTGGTTGACCCCACGAAGAATCGCCGTCCGTGCCTCTTCACTATATTTCATCTGCTTTGCCATTCATTTCCTCCCTACGGTTTCTGACGCTTTGTGTACCTTATACAATGACCCCCAGAATATCTTCTTCCTTCAGAATCAGATATTCTTGGCCTTCCAAGTTGATCTTGGAACCTGAATATTTGTCGAACAGAACCACGTCGCCCACTTTGACGTTTTTGACCTCGGCCCCGATCGCTTCAATTGTCCCCTTTTGGGGTTTTTCCTTGGCCGCATCCGGAATAAAAAGGCCCCCGGATGTCTTTTCAAGCTCTTCCGTATAGCTGACAAACACCCGCTCTTTAAGCGGGCGAAACTGAACTGCTGTCTTTGTTGCCTGTGCCGCCTGTGCCGCCTGTACCATTGATTGCCTCCCTCGCAAACGGTTCCTTGATGCCCAACGAGCATTAGAGAGGATGATATATCAGCACATGGCGTGAAATCAAGTTGATTTTGTCCCGGGTGTTCATGACCCAGAGGCTTCGAGATGTTCTTTGACGGCGGCCGTCAGACGCGGTAAGACTTCAAAGAGGTCTCCTACAATGCCGTAATGGGCCAGCTTGAAGATCGGCGCATTGGGGTCTTTATTGATTGCCACAATGTATTTGGCCGAGGACATCCCCGCCTGATGTTGCACGGCGCCGGAGATCCCGCAGGCGATATAAAGCAGCGGAGAGACCGTCTTTCCGGTCAGCCCCACCTGATACGAATGGGGTTTCCATCCTGCATCGACTGCCGCGCGCGAGGCCCCCACCGCCGCACCCAGCACCGAAGCCAGCGCTTCGACCAGATGAAAATGCTCCGGCCCTTTCAAGCCTCGTCCGCCGGATACGATGATGCGCGCCTCGGTCAGCTCCACCGTGGAGCCGACCGTCTTCTGTACCTCTCTCACCTGGGCCAACAGGCGCGTCCAGTCGAACGATGGGGTATAAGGCGTGATGATTGCCGCAGGGACCGCTTCCGGCGCGACGACCGGAAACGCGTTTGGACGCAACGTGGCCACCTGGAGGGTGGACTGGCAACTGATGACCTTCGCCATCATCTTTCCCGCATAGATCGGACGGGTGGCCGTCAAAAACCCGTTGTCGTCCAGAGAAAGCCCAACGCAATCTCCAAAAAATGGCGCCTGCAATCGGGCGGCCAGTTTCGGTCCCAGATCTTTCCCCATCGCCGTGGCACCCATCAAAATCAGCACAGGTGCCCTCTTTTTTGCAAGGTCGGCCATAACCGTGGCATAGCCCTCGGACGAATAAAGCGCAAACCGAGGGTCTTCAATCTGATAGACGCGGTCCGCGCCGGGGAGCGGTGAAGGGGCCGCAACTCCCCCGATCAAAACCGCAGCCACCTCTCCCCCCGCGCGAAGCAAATGCGCAGCCCCCAGGGCTTCCAGTCCAGCACGCTTGATCACTCCGTCCCGCTGCTCACAAAAAACCAAAATTCCGGCCATGCTGCTCCCGTCTAGGGATCCTTAAAGCGATCCAGCCTCACGTTAATGTCATACTCTTTTAAGCATTGTTGGTAGTACGTGTAATCGTCCTTGAGTGCCTGCACGGTGGAGGTGTAACCGCACTTTAAAATTTCAACTCGGGAGTCAAAGCTGACGGCGTTATGCGCAAAAAGGTAGGCGTCCGACGGCTGAGGCTGCGTCAGAATAAACCGTTTGGTCGGATGTTCCGAGATGTATCGCTTGAGGGCCAGATATATCCGCGCGGAGGTGCTAATCCGCATGGCTTGATCGTAGATATGAGAGAGACCCTTTTCCTTGATGCCCACACACTTTCCCGACAGATCACGCAGGCGGACGCGCGTGCGGTCGTTGACAATATATTGCACCGGATTGACCACCCAGACCATCTCTGCGTCATAGTTTAGGGCAACATCAATGTGGGCCACGCGACTCACACCGCCGTCGATATATTCCTTGCCCCGGATATGCACCGGTTGAAAGAGGATCGGCACGGCCGACGAAGCCGTCACCGCAAGAGAGATTGGAATGTCGGAAAAATCCCCCTCTCCAAAGACATCATAGCGCCCCATATCCAGGTCTACGGCCGGAATATAGAGCGCCCTCTTTAAATTCCGAAAATCGTTGGTATAGCCCTCCTGAGAAAAAAAATGGGCCAGCGAGCGATCCAGATTTTTTAATGTAAAGATACCGGAAGGGAGATTTTCCTCCAGCATCGGCAGGAGGTCAAGAATGGAGAGTCGGCCCCGATTCTTTAGAAAATGACGGGCAATCGGGATCAGGGAACGCACGAACTTTTTGACCATGTGCCAGCTTTCCCGATAACCAAAGCTGTAGATGTCTCGTCGCGCAAAGTTAAAGTAACTCTTTCGGTCATTCCGAATATCGTCATAGATGGCCCGTGGCTTGACACCATTGGCCATGAACGCCGCCACTGCGGCCCCCGCGCTGGTGCCCACATAAACATCAAATTGATTAACAGAAAATCCATCAAAAAAATCGTCCAGCGCCGTCAGGCAGCCGATCTCATACATCCATCCGGGGATACCTCCCCCTGCCAGCACCAGTGCTCGTTTTGCTGGTTTTGCCAGTGTTGCCAGACTTGGATGTATTGAGGGTCCGTTTTGCTCTGCCATATCCGACGGGGGGGGGTTACAGAACTTTAACCTCTTCACGCAGAAACTGGATCAACTCCAGAACGGCCTCTTCTGGCGTTCCCTGCGCAATTTTGCAAGACGTGCAGACCGTAGGGGGCGAAAGCCGCTCAATGATCGTCTTCGCGCCCTGTTGTCCCACCCGATCCATGGTCAACCCAAGATCTAAGACGGTCAGGGTGGTCAGTGGCTTCTGCCTGGCCCTCATAATACCGGGGAGCGAGGCGTAACGAGGTTCATTGAGACCCTTCTGACAGGTAAAGATCGCCGGAAGCGTCGTTTCGACCACCTCAATGGCCCCCTCGATCTGACGATGGGCGATGGCCCGACGCTCTTGCGGAACAAGGGTCAGTTTGTTGATGACCGCCACATGCGGCAGACCCATCATTTCGGCGACATGAATCCCGACCGCACCATTGTCGTCGTCAATCGCCTGTTTTCCAAAGAAAATGATGTCATACGATTCTCGTTTCAGGGCCGCCACGAGCACCACGGCGGTGGAATAGGCGTCGCCTCCTTCCAGGTGCGGGTCTTTGATGTGCACCGCCTGATCGGCCCCCATGGCCAGACAGGTGCGCAGGGCCTCCGCTGCTTTTTGAGGGCCTAGGGTAATGACCGTCACCTGACCCACACCCAGGCCCTCCTTGATTCGCAATCCCTCTTCGACGGCAAACTCGTCGTAGGGATTGACCACATAAGACAGGCCCGTCCAGTCCACGCCGGAGCCATCGGCCTGCAGCTTTATTCTGGATTCCGACGCCGGAACCTGCTTGATGCAGACGGCAATGTTCATTCGGCTACCTCGTGATGAAGATGCGGTAGGCGCTCACAAAAATCGCCCTTTTCCCCTCTTGGCGTCTGCACTCCCTTTTTTAAGAGAGGCCATTAATCCTTCGTCTTTGAGGATCGTTTCCATCTCAAAATCATCGGCATACTCCATGATCTCCATGTATTTTCGCGTTGCGGTCTCAATATAATTTGAGAGCGGACGGTTCTCATCCTCGGCATGGATTTTCATTTTTTGATATAAGGCATCCTCTAAGTGGAGCGTCACGGTTCTGGACATTGGACTCTCGGAAAGGAGGGTTTAAGAAAAATGGTTCCTTTGAGTTTACCCATGCGGCCTTGTGAACATCTGGATCTCCCCCGTCTGCGGATTGCGGCGGGAGTTGACGAACGTCAGCCAGTGGGCGTCGTCGCGGTCGGGGAAGTCCATCCGCGTCTGATATGACGGCCAGCGGGTTTCCTTTCGATAGATCAAGTGTTCGACCAGTACCTGCGCCACATCGACCCGGTCGATCACCTCGTGCGCCTTCATCAGTTGATGCAGGTCGTCGGCCACCAGATTCTCGGTCTCGGCGGGCAGCTCGGCCAGCCGCGCGCGGGCGATCATCAACATCGCCTCGTTCATTTCATAATAGGTGACCCGGCCTCCGGCATATTGCTCCATGATCCCCTGAAGCCGCGCCTCCAACTCCGTGGGCTGAAGACCATAGCGCAACTTTCCGTGTCGGGTAAACGGCGCAAAAGCGCGCGCCTGGGCCTGAGCGATCTGTCCCTCCGAGACCAAACCGGACGGCGCCGTCGCCACATCCTCCCCTGCCGCCCGCGCCGCCATCATCCCCTCGGCCCAGCAGCCGGAGACAAACTTAAACGGCGCGCCCCCCGCGACATCCCCCGCCGCATACAGACCCGGCAGCGTCGTTCGGCGATCCACATCCACCCAGTAGCCCGACTGACAATGGCCGCCGACGACATACGGTTCGGTCGTCTGTACTTCAATGGGTGTTTTGGATGGGTCGATGCCGTTGGCTGCCCAATAGAGCACCATCGACGGGTACATGTCGAGGTAGGCCTCCTTGAGCGCCCGCACCTGATCGGACGAAAGGCCCCGCGTGTCGAGATAAACCGGCCCCCGACCCTCCTTGATTTCCTGCAACGGGCCATAGGTTCGATAGGGCGTGGGCGCGCCGTCACCGCCGAGGTGGGCGTAGCGGGTGGCCATAAAGCGCTCGCCGAGCGCGTTGACTTGTGGGGCGTTGACCCCCAGGGCGATGGTGCCGGTGGGGGCGAGGGTGTCCTTCGTGCGCAGCGCCACGTAGCGCATCTCAAACGAGGTCATCTCGGCCCCCGCCCGAATGCCGATGGCGTAGCCCGCGCCGGTGTTGTAGGGGCAATACCATGTTTTGTACGAGGCGTCGCCGGGGTTGTTGGGACGATAGAGCCGTCCTGCGCCACCCGTGGCCACAATCGTCGCCTTCGCGCGCACCACATGGAACGCGCCGGTGCGCAGCGAGAAGCCCACCGCGCCGGCAACCCGCTCCCCGTCCGTCAAAAGATCGGTGACGACCACCCAATTGTAGATGCGCGCACCCGCCTGCCGCGCCGCCTTTGCCAAAATGGGCTTGAGCGACTCACCGTTGATCTTGATGTTCCAGCGGCCACGGGGAATGTAATCCCCCTGATCGTCGCACAGGATCGGCAGGCCCCACTTTTCCACCTTTTTGACGCTGGACTCAAACAGCTCGGCCATGGAGCGGACGAGATCTTCGCGGATCAGTCCGCAGGCGTCCTTGCGAACATAATCGACGAATTTATCCACCGTCTCGCCCTTGTTGATGTAGGCGTTGATGGCGTTCATCCCTCCCGCCAGACAGCCGCTGCGGTCGATGTGGGCCTTCTCCAAAATGGTGACGGTCAAATGCGGAAAGCGCTCTTTTGCCTCCACCGCCGCCATGCAGCCTGCCGTTCCCCCGCCGATAATCAGAATATCGGTGTCGATGATTTTACGTTCCATAGGTCTTTCTCATTAAACCCAAGCCATTTTTATCGGTCGTGAAGGGAAGATATATAACAGATCGGCACCCATGAGCAAGGGTTTTGAAATGGGAGTCCACTATAATCTGCGTCGGAAAAATAGACATCTGCTTCCATACGGGGTCTCCACACGGTACGGTAGATCCAACGTAATTCCGATATAACATACTGTTTAATTTCATAAATAAGCGCAGCCCTCAATGGACACGGAGACTTTGGCATGATAATTGCTTAAATACTTAAGTGACGACATAAGAATGGTCGTTTGAAACCTAAGTCGGAGGAGTGAACATGAAAAGAGCGGAAATTAAAAAGAAGTTGAAGAGTCTGGGGGGGTGTTTCCTAGCCTCCGTCGTAGCAATGGGTTTGACCGTGTCTCAGGTACAGGCCGTGCCGGTTGCGCCTACCGATTTGTTTCCACTTGTGCCCGCGGGCGTCCTGGTGGCGGGTCCGTTGGCGGATGATTTTATGACGCCTGCCAGTGTGGATAGGGGTGACCTTTTGAGCAACGTCTATCTCAGTGGTGGCGTGTACACCTACACGTTCAGGGTTACGCCCGTTGGTGTCAATAACATCTCGGAGGTCAACACTGCGTTTGATGTCGTGGGCTTCAATGGTGTTGCGGGCTACTCCTTTTCGGAGGCTGCCACCATGGGGTCAGGCTTTACGATTGATCACGATTCGGACGACGGCACACTAGATTATAATACCGTGACGCCTAAGAATTTTGATACACTGGAGACTGTCACTTTTTTCTTCCAGTCCATCTACGGGCCGACATGGGGTGATTACAACTTCATTGATAGTGTGGTTGGTACCGCTACAGGTTATGCCCCGGTTGCCCCGGTTCCGGAACCTGCGTCGCTGCTCCTGTTGGGTTCAGGCCTTTTGGGTCTGGGTCTTTTGAGGAAGAAGGTCCGAGGGTAAGCATCTCCACGCACGATCTTCGTGCGAAGTATACGGAGGGGTGGCACGTGCTGCCCCTCCATATTTTGTCGGCAATCCCTCTTGGCAATCTCGCCCTCCCCGTTCGCCAGCCCGCGTTCAGTCATCCTCTCCCTGTGTCGCACCCCCGATTCAATGTGCTATGCTCCGGCCCCTGTGATTCTCATCCTTCATTGCAATCGTCATGACACATTGGGTTAGAAGAGGCGGTGCCCTCTGCCTCATGCTGTATATTCTGTGCGCGTCGGTGGCCGGTGCGGGCCATCCGGGAGAGGTTGGCGCATGGCAGGTTCAGCGGGGGGAGGTCAACGCCAATGGCTTGTGGGGCGTCCATTTTATTTCGGCCACGGTCGGCTGGGCGGTCGGCGGCGAGGGGGGCATCCTGCGCACGACCGATGGGGGGGCAACATGGCGGGCGCAATATGTGGAACGGGGAGAGCGGTTTTTTTCCGTCCATTTCCCAGATGCGCTCCGGGGTTTTGCCGTCAGTTGGACGGGGAAAATCGTGGCCACCACGGACGGTGGTCAGCACTGGATCGAACAGGCCAGCCCCGTTCGCGCATGGCTTTGGGATGTCCATTTCGCCAACGCCCGACAAGGCTGGGCCGTGGGGGACAAGGGGACAATCCTCAATACGGAAGATGGGGGAGCGAACTGGCAGACTCAAGTTGGGGGCATTCTGAAGAGTGCGCTCATGGAAGTACAGTTTGTGGACGCCCGATGGGGCTGGATTTCCGGATGGAATGGCGTGATTCTGCACACACAGGATGGCGGTGCCACCTGGATGCCCCAAAAGAGCGGGACAAGCGAAGCGCTGGAGAGCCTGGTCTTTCTCAACCGAATGGAAGGATGGGTCGTTGGACGGCGGGGTATCATTCTCCATACGATGGATGGTGGACAGCACTGGCGCCGCCAGATTACCCCCACCGAGCACGGCCTCTTTGCGGTTCAGTTCGCCTCCTCAAAAGCGGGATGGGCTGCTGGTGGGGCAGGGACTTTCCTGAAAACGGAAGATGGAGGGGCAACGTGGCGCGCGCGGTCCCTGCCGCTGGAAAGTACGATTGAGGCCCTTTCCTTTTCGGATGCCCGAAACGGCTGGGGCGTCGGCTGGGGCGGAGTCGTGTTTCATACCCAGGATGGCGGAGACACCTGGAGCACACAGCTTTCCGGCTTCACCGACCGCCTTTTTCGTATTCATTTTGCCGATGCGCAGCGGGCCTGGATCGTGGGTGAAACCGGAACGATTCTGCATAGCTCGGATGGGGGGGCGCACTGGACGTCCCAGGAGAGCGGCGCTTCGGAATCAATGACTTCCGTCTATTTCGTCTCTTCCCGTGAGGGATGGATCGTGGGGGAGAATGGTCTGATCCTCCACACCAACGATGCTGGCGCTCACTGGAAGCGCAAGCCGCAATTCATCGAAAGTACCCTGGAGGGGATTTATTTTACCAGTCCCCGCATCGGCTGGATCGTGGGGGACAAGGGAGTGATCTTTCAGACCACGAACGGCGGCGCGACATGGCGCTTTCAACTCAGTGGAACGATTGCGCCGCTAACCGATGTTCTCTTCCTGAACGAAAAAGAAGGGTGGATTGTGGGCGGAGCGGGCACGGTTCTGCACACGACCACCGGTGGGGCCGAGTGGGCGCCCGTTTCCATGCCGCCCAAAACTTCCGACATCACGCTGTCCCGCATTCTGTTCAGAAAATCTCAAGGCCAGGGCAAAGGACAAGGATGGATCATCGGCGGAGCAGGAACCTTGTTGGCAACAGAAGATGGGGGCACGCATTGGACGCGCCAACAGAGCGGCACAACTGCCGCACTCTGGGACATGGCCATGACAGGGAATGAGGGTTGGATCGTCGGGGATCTGGGCACCATCTTGCATACGACGGACGGCGCAAGACATTGGGCCGCTTCCGACAGCGGCGTCACCCAGCGTCTTAACGGCGTCTTCCTGGCCTCGCGTCAAACGGGATGGGCCGTGGGGAAGGGG
Source organism: uncultured Nitrospirota bacterium (assembly GCA_964592995.1). Classification (GTDB taxonomy): domain Bacteria; phylum Nitrospirota; class Nitrospiria; order SBBL01; family CAZOFZ01; genus CAZOFZ01. The sequence goes on from CAZQIT010000174.1 coordinate 10,376, forward strand.
GGGCTGATCCTGAAGTATCATCGCCGCCAGACACCGACCCTTCCACATTCTGCGGGAACGCAACTCGCCAGGTAAGGGCTCATCCATAGAACGATCCCTAAGCGCCACAGGCTCAAGAGAGAGTCGCATGACGGAGCAGGAGAAGCGGTTCACCACACGCAAGCGCCATCTTATGCGTCACATCACCCAATTGATGGAATCGCTTCGGTTGGACCTTGTTGTGGCATCGGAAAAGGATGAAGCGGCCACCACAGACGCCTTCTTTCACCTAGAGGAGGGGTTTCTGAAAATGGATGGACTTTTCCTGAATATCGAACGGCAGATTCAGGATGCGACCGGTTTGTCGGAACTTGCACAATCGGCACAGCGGCTGGATTTTGTTGAAGATCGCATGGATGAGCTGGAAGCGCAGCTTTACAACCGTCCCCGTAGAAGGAGGCGTCGGTTCAGCTTCTTCTCATTTTTTAAGACGTCACAAAACGGCGCGCCCTCCGCGCCCTCCGGCGAGATCACTTCTCCCGCCGACGCCTATCGCACCCTCGGCCTGGAAGAAGGCGCAGGAATGGCGAAAGTCACGGCGGCGTTCCGCAGCCTTGTCAAGGCGTGTCATCCGGATGTGCGAGGCGGGGATCGCAGCGCGGAGGCGCAACTGCGAAAGATCATCGAGTCCTACCAAATGCTGAAGCAGCACCTGGACGGGCGTCGGTAGGGACGGAGTTCAACCTCGCCCTTACATTCCGCATCGGTTGCACCGGCCGCATCGGTTGCCACCGGTGCCTTACCGGTCTTACCACCCTGCGTAGGGGGTCTGATTCAGTGCGGTTTCCGGGCTGGTGGTGTGGATATCATAAACATCCTTGCCACACCATGCGGTCGAATCCGGGGCGTCTTCGTAGCAGCGCAAGCCCCAACTTTCGCTGCGGGTGATCGGGTCGGTCGGGACACGCCGCAGGTACCTGCGGCTTTCGTCTTTGAGCGTTCCGTCTGTGTTCTTGCCGAACAATTCAACTTTCAGCAGGGTTTCCAGCGTTTTGGGATACCCACTCTCACCGCTGATTTCCAGACATCGCGCCGCATAACGCTTACAGTAAGGCCCAATCCGCGTCTGCTCCTCACGCTCCCAGTCTTCGCGAAAAAGGTCAATGGCCTCGCGCATGACTTGAAGTTCATGCTGAAGCCCCCGCTCTTTTTCGCGCCGAACGGCATTTTTAAAGAGGGGCTGGGCCAGGGCGGAGAGGGTCGAAATCAGGAACAGAACCAGAATCAGCTCGAACAGGGAGAGACCCGTTCGGCCAAAAAAACGGAACGGCACTCCCCCTGTTCGATCGCGAAACGGGCGAAATGGAAGAAGCGGACGGAACATCTGTCAGTGCAGGGTCAGAGAGCCCCGAACACCGCTCCAGACTTTGGCTGCGTCAATCTCTTTATCCGGATTGAGGGTGCGTGCCTTGTCAAGCAAGACATCGACCGCTTCCGGATAGGTGGGATCGGAAACACAACAGTCCGAGACGGGACAAACTGCAGCGCACTGGGGTTCATCAAAATGGCCGACACACTCGGTGCATCGCTCATAGGTGATGACATAGATCGTGTCTTCCGGTGCATGGGTCAGTTGTCCACCCTCTCCGGTCAACTTATATCCTTTTGACTCGCAGTCGCTGCGGGTTTCAAAGATCGCCTCGTTGGGGCACTCGGGCAGACAAGCTGCGCACGCGATACATTCATTGGTAATCAAAAGCGCCATTCCACATCTCCATCATCAACAGGGTAGGGTTAAAAAGGAGCATGCACACTTTATCACGCCCTTTCAGGCGTCGTCAATTTGGTCACGTCCAGCACACGGGGCGTTGGCCCTTCGTGTCATATGTTGGACAAGTCTCCCGATTTCTGCCCTTAAATCCCGTTGTGTGATATTTGACGAAATCGGGATGGGGGTGATAATCTGATTTGGGTTCATGGTCAGGTGTCACGGTCGTATCCGACACGGGTGTTCATTCTATCGTGCAGCGCCATTTCGCATAGGGATTCTTGTCATCATGGAAACCGCTCCACTTTCCTTACTTATTGCTTTTTCCGCAGGCTTTCTCTCTTTCGTCTCTCCGTGTGTTCTGCCCCTGATTCCCTCCTACCTCTCCTACGTTACGGGGCTTTCGTTTGATGAGATGGTGGCCTCCGAAGGAAAAACGCAAGAAGTCATGATCCGGAACGCCCTGGCCTTTATTGCAGGTTTCTCGGTCGTCTTTATCTCCTTCGGCATATCGGCCACATTTATCGGTCAGTTCCTCCTTGTACACCAGGCTCGGATTCGCCAATGGGGCGCCCTCTTAATCATTCTTTTTGGCCTTTATATCATGGGCGTTATTAAACCGACCCTTTTTTCGCGTGACGCCCGATTTCGGTTTCAAAACAAACCTGCCGGACTCATCGGTTCTTTTCTGGTTGGTATCGCTTTCGGCGCCGGATGGACGCCCTGTATCGGTCCCATCTTGGGGTCCATCCTCCTTTATGCGAGCACTACCGGATCGGCCTGGATTGGCGCAAAACTCCTCCTCGCTTATTCTTTCGGATTGGGGATCCCCTTCTTTCTCGCCTCGCTGGGCCTTCAATCTTTCTTTGCCCATTCAAAAAAGGCGGCCCGTCACATGCAAACGGTCTCTACCGTCAGCGGTTTCTTCCTGGTGGTGGTCGGACTCCTCCTCATGACCAACTCACTCACCCGTCTAACGAGCCTCTTTTCGGAAATCGGGATCGGCTGGGCGGTAGGCCAGTAGTGTTTAGTTGCAAAAGGTTGCGATACTTTCTACCCCTCCTCACCTCCCCTTGCAAAGGGGAGGAATCCCCTCCTTTACAAGGAGGGGCAAGGGGAGGTATATGCAATTAAACAGTAGGGTCAATCGTAAGCCAGCAATGCGTGGATTGGGATATTGTTGAGAAGGTCTCGGCCTTTCAAACTGGCCAGTTCTATCAGGAGGGCAATGCCCAAGATGTCGCCGCCCAGGCGCCGTACCAGATTCACCGTCGCCAGGAGCGTTCCGCCGGTCGCAATCAGGTCATCCACAATCAGGATGCGCTCCCCGGGCGAGATGGCGTCCTGGTGCAGGAACAGCGTCCCCGTGCCATACTCCAAGCTGTAGTGCTCTTCGATCGACGCGGCGGGCAGTTTTCCGGGTTTGCGGACGGGAATGAACCCGGCGTGAAGCTGCTCGGCGACACAAGCGCCGAAGATGAATCCACGGGATTCGACCGCCACGACTTTTTGCACTTGTTGATGACGAAACGGGGAGGCCATCTGCTGAATCGTTTCCCGAAAAGCGGCTGGGTCTAACAGGAGGGTTGTCATATCGTAAAAAAGAATGCCCGGCTTTGGAAAGTCGGGCACTGTGCGGATTCTTGATTTTAAGTCTAAGTCCATTTACAACATCTCCCCCGGGGCAATCTCTTTTGCCTCGAAGATCGTGCGCAACTTGCGCAACGCAACCGCCTCGACCTGCCGCACCCGCTCACGGGTCAACCCGAAAGACTTGCCGATCTCTTCCAGCGTTTGCGGTTCATCTCCATCCAGTCCAAACCGCAAATTGATAATTTTTTGCTCGTTTTCCTTGAGCGAGCCTACCCATTGGAGGAGCTCTTCCCGACGCCAGCCGACGTGGAACTGTACGGCCTGCGACACCTGTTGCTTATCCTCAATCACATCGGCCAGCGAGATGTCATTGCCCTCCGAGATGGGACTATCTAGGGAACAGGTCTTCCGAAGCAACTGCTGTATTTCAAAAATCTCTTCTTCAGACGTAGACGTCTGCCTTGCAATCTCGGCAGGCTCCGGTTCCCGGCCCAACTCCTGCACCAGATCGTCCATACTGGAGAAGTATTTTTTCATCCGATCGACCACATGGATCGGAAGACGGATCAGCTTCCCATGGTTGATAATCGCACGGGTGATGGCCTGCTGAATCCACCAGGAAGCGTAGGTCGAAAAGCGAAATCCCTTTTCCGGGTCATATTTCTCAACGGCCTTCAGCAGCCCCAGATTGCCTTCTTCGATAACGTCCTGTAGTGGAAGCCCGCGGTGTTGGTAACGCTTCCCAATGCTGACCACCAGTCTCAGATTCGATTCAATCATCCGCTGCCGGGCATCCGGATCGCCGCAGGCGATTTTCCGGGCCAGGGCGACCTCTTCCTCAAAAGAAAGCAGCGGCAGGTGACGGATGTTCTTCAGGTACAAACTGATGGAGTCCAGAGGAACATCATCCTCTGTGTCCTCCGCCTCGTACTCCGCTGAGGGAGTCTCTTCGTCCCCCTGCCCTTCTGTTTCGGATTCGGATTCCGACCCGTCGTCTCGCATCTTACGAACCATTCACCCTCTGACGCCGCGATTCAACATGCCAGAGGGTCTGCTGGTCGGGGCGAGAGGATTTGAACCTCCGGCCCCCTGGTCCCGAACCAGGTGCGCTACCATGCTGCGCTACGCCCCGAGACACGCATTTTCAGGCCCGTTTTACCTCATGCCGAACCGGGCCGCACCCTAACAGTTCCCAACAACGAAGTCAACGCAACCCCCCATTTGTTCATCATTCGATGATCACGTCCCCGCACAACCCTGTTCGGATGGCTCTATTGGGTCTGGAGAGGACGAAAAGACCATATATTGTATCTTTAAGGCACAATTTATCAACATGGGGCACTATAAACGACCCTCATCCTGTTTTCTGAAATTCCATGAAGTTTTAATAATCAATGTGTTATATAACTCACTCATTTTAAATAACTTTATATCTGCCTTCTGAATATGCAAACCGCTTCGATTGCCTTGAAAACGGGGCGAATCATGCGATAGAAGCGTTATTCCCAACAGGTTATCCACAGTTTTTGTGGAAAAGGGGAAAATCAGGGCGAAAGGATGGGGAGAACAGGGCCTCGCGCCAACGCCTGGAACAGTTCCCGACAGCGCTTTTGGACATCCGGTGCGGATGCCACCTCCGAGATCAGGGCCACGCCATGGGCTCCGGCAGCCATCACTTCGCTGACGCGCGTCTTGCAGACCCCCCCGACGGCAAAGAGGGGGATTCGCGTTGCGCGCCGGATAGATTGGAATCGATCAACGCCCAGTGGCGGCCCGAAAGATCGCTTGGAAGGGGTATCGTAAACCGGACCCAGGAGCGCAAAATCGGCCCCCTCCGCCTCCGCCTGACGCACTTCGTCTAACGTATGACAAGAGACCCCAATCCATTTACGCTCTCCCAGAAGGTTCCGGGCCACAGAGACCGGCAACCCCGACGCCGGAAGATGCACTCCCGCTGCGTCAATCGCCATACAAATATCCACCCGATCGTTGACGAATAATTTCATGCCATACCGTTTTGTGATCCGCTGGACGGCCCGGGCCAGATCAAGCTGCTGCGAAAGGGGGAGGTCTTTTTCCCGGAACTGTACGGCCGACACCCCGCCCCGCGCCGCTTCCTCAATGAAATCGGGGAGGGGCTTCGGAGCAATCTGTTTTCGGTTACACACCAGATAGAGGTTGAAGTCGATGGGACGCACGGAACGCATCAATTCTGTCATACGCCGGTCATATCATTGTTTGCTTCACACTTTTGGATTTTGTTAAAATCGGCGCATGGAACTGGCCCAAAAAATAGAGACTTTGCCACGCACCCCAGGCGTTTATATCATGAAAGGGAAAAAAGGCGAAGTCCTCTATGTGGGGAAGGCCAAATCGCTCTCTTCGCGTGTGCGCAGCTATTTTCGCACCCGCGCCGACCTTCATCCCAAAACCCGTTCGCTCATGGACCGGGTGGTCGATCTGGACTATATGGTCGTCGCCTCCGAGTTGGAAGCCCTGATCCTAGAGAACAATCTGATCAAACAGCATCGGCCAAAGTATAACATTGTGCTGCGGGACGATAAAAACTACCCCCTGCTGCGTCTGTCCGTGCAGGAAGCGTATCCCCGCATGGAGATTGTCCGCAGGGTTCAAAAAGATGGCGCGCTTTATTTTGGCCCCTACGTGCCAGCGGGGGGGATTCACGAACTGATCCGTCTCCTGCGGCAGATTTTCCCCCTCCCGAATTGCACGATCCGAATTGACGGGTCCGCTGCGCGGCCCTGTATTGAATATGAGATCAAGCGGTGCCTGGCTCCCTGCACTGGCCAGCAGTCCCAGTCCGAGTATCAGGAGATGATCCGACAGGTGTGCCTGTTTCTTGCCGGCAAAAACAGAGCGTTACTTTCCACCCTGCGGGCGTCGATGAAAACGCGGTCGGCGCATCTTGATTTTGAAGCGGCGGCGCGGATTCGGGACCAGATGGTTCGGATTGGACGGGCGATGGAACAGCAGCGCATCACCTCCACGCGGATGGAAGACCAGGATGTCATCGCCATTGCCCGCGCTTCGGCGTCCGCCGATCTTCAGGTGCTGTTCATTCGGGGCGGGATGCTGGTGGGGCGCAAGGATTTTTTCTTTAAAGGCGTCGCCGACACAACGGATGAGACCCTTTGCGCCGCCTTTATCCAGCAATTCTACCAGAAGGAGGGGGTCCTCCCGCCGGAAATTGTCATACCGCTGCCACTTCCGGATTCCGCGCTGCTCTCGGCATGGCTAACCGAACGACGGGGGGCGCCGGTGCGCCTCCTGGCCCCATTGAGAGGGAGGCGGTTGCGCCTGATCGACCTGGCGCTGGAAAATGCGCGGGCCTCTCTGCGGAATCACCTTCAAGTGCGAGACAGAGACGAGACGCAGATGGAGCGGCCTCAAACTTTGGCGCACCCCATTTATAATGAATCTGCTATACTCTGAAGGGTGACGCTGGAAATCGGTCACAGACGTTGACCCCGTTTGCCAAGGGCCTGTACAGGCCCCAAACGGAACCGGAAAGAGGAAGGGAGAGAAGAAACATGGCCACATTCAGTTGGACAGGGAAAACCCGTGAAGGATCCATACAGCAGGGGGAAATTGCGGCTAACAGCACTGAAGAAGTCATGGCATTTTTGCGAAAAGACCGCATCCAGGTCACCTCCGTACAGCGAAAGGTCGAGGTGGCCCCGTCACCGATGTTCCAGAAAAAGGTGGGCGACAAAGATGTCGTCGTATTCACGCGGCAATTTGCGACGATGATTGATGCCGGTCTACCGCTCGTACAATGCCTTGAGATTACGGCGAACCAATCCGAAAATCCAACCCTGGCCCGTACACTCAATGGAATCCGAATGGATGTGGAAGCCGGGTCCAACTTTGCCGACGCCCTCCGAAAACACCCGAAAATATTCGATGAGTTTTATGTCAGCATGGTGGCCGCTGGCGAATCGGGTGGGGTGTTGGATGTCATTCTGGACCGGCTCTCCCGATATATCGAAAAGGGGATGAACCTCAAGCGAAAAATCAAAACCGCCACCGTTTATCCCATCACGATTGTCTCCGTGGCGGTCGTCGTCATCTCCATCATGCTGATCTTTGTGATTCCGGTCTTTGCAAAAATGTTCGATGATTTTGGGGCGGGTCTGCCCACCCTCACCCAGATCGTGATCGACATGAGTTACTGGGTGCAGGGGCATGTCCTCTATATTGTCGCTGCCGTGTTCTTGTTCGCTTATGGTTTTAAAAAATATTACCGAACCGTCAATGGGCGAAAACGGGTGGACAAGATGGCGCTGGGCGTGCCGGTCTTTGGGGAGATTATCCGAAAAGTGTCCGTCGCCCGGTTTACCCGCACGCTGGGCACCCTCATCTCCAGCGGGATCCCCATCCTGGAAGGGCTGGAAATCGTTGCGAAGGCGTCCGGAAATAAAACGGTGGAGTCTGCCCTGATGAATGCGCGCCAGAGCATCAGCGAAGGGAAAACGATCTCGGAACCACTCGGAACCAGCAAGGTATTCCCCAAGATGGTCGTTTCCATGATTGCCATTGGCGAGACCACCGGCGCCCTGGACACAATGCTGAACAAAATTGCCGATTTTTATGATGACGAGGTCGATACCGCCGTCACGGCCATGACCGCGTTGCTCGAACCCATGTTGATTATCGTGCTGGGGATCATTGTTGGCACCATCGTGATCGCCATGTATCTGCCGATCTTCAGGCTGGCTTCCGTCATTACTTAATCGCGGAGGACAGGCCCGCGCACAAGCTCCTATGCGTTCCGTCTTCTTAAAACGTATCCAATGGATGATGGCCCTTCGCGTCATCCTGGGCACGCTCCTCTTGGGCTTTCCCCTCCTGTTCGGACTGAAGGTCTTGAAAGGCGCCGGGTCCGTCTCTTCCTTCTATCCACTCATCGGTTTGACCTATGCGTTCACGCTCATCGGCGTGGGGTTTATGCCGTGGGGGATACGACATCCGAGGGCTTTCGCTGCCTGTCAACTGGCCATTGATCTTCTGTTGGAAACAGCGCTGATCGCCGTCACGGGCGGCACGGAAAGCCCGTTTATCTTTCTTTACATCCTGAGCGTGGTCGCCGGAAGCCTTTTTTTCTCCCTGAAGGGAGGTCTTCTGACGGCCTTCTGCGCCACCTTTTCCCTCGGTACGCTGATCAGCTTGCAATACACCCAGGCGCTGTTCTTTCATCTGCCGTTTCGGACACCGATCCTGTCTGGCAGTAACGAAGTGGCCTACCTGATCCTGCTCTATGCCGGGGCCTTCTTTTGTGTCGGCATCCTGAGCGGACGGCTCTCCCAGCGCCTCCACGAGCAGGAGACCGGCCTCTTCGACCTCCGTCTCCTTCACGAAAACATTCTCCAAAGCATTCCCAGCGGTCTGGTGACCACCGATATGACGGGGCGCATCACCTCGTTGAATCGGTATGCCACGCTCATCACCGGATTTACACCCCAGAACGCCATCGGGACGCTCTGGTGGGAGCTTTTTCGCTGGGATGAGATCAAGAACCAGCATGATGCCCTCGTGACCCGTGGCTTTCCGCGACGCTTCGAAGGTGAAATCCATACCCGCGACGGCAGACGTTGTCTTCTGGGGGTGACCCTTTCCATCCTGCGCAACGGAGCCGACCTGAAGATCGGCATGACCGGCATTTTCCAGGACCTGACCCGGTTACGGCACCTCGAAGAGCAGATGCACAAGAAGGCCCGCATGGCCCTGATCGGGGAGATGGCCGCAGGCATCGCCCACGAGATTCGCAACCCCCTGGCCGCGTTGAGCGGATCGCTCCAACTCCTTCGGGAAACGCCACCGCTGCGGGATGAAGACGGAAAGCTCATGCAGATTGCCCTGGAGGAAACCGAACGATTAAACGACATCGTCACGCAATTCCTGCGCTACGCAAAACCGCAGCCGGCACATCGGCGTCCCTTCGATTTGAACGCCCTTCTTTCAGAGGCGGTCCGATTACTCGAAAACAGCAGAGACTGTGACCGCCGTATTCAGGTGCGCCTCCTGATCACGCCAGGGCCGTTGATTCTCCCCATTGATCCAGACCAGATCCGGCAGCTCTTTTGGAACTTGAGCCTCAATGCACTTCAGGCCATGCCGGGAGAAGGAACATTGACCATTGCAACACAGATGCACACCGTGGGAGACGCAGGGACCTCCCCTGAAGTGGAAGTCCGCTTCAGCGATACGGGCATCGGCATTGCTCCGGACGCGCTTCCCCATATCTTTACGCCGTTCTTCACCACAAAGGGAACCGGATCGGGTCTGGGACTTTCGATTGTCCAGCAAATCGTGGAGGGACATGCCGGACGCATCGAGGTCAAAAATGGCGAACAGGGAGTTTCTTTCTTCATCACGCTGCCCATTCATCCCCCCGCCTGGGTGCAAGACACGGAACAGACGGAAGTCCTGAATGTACTTTCAAGCGTTTGAGCAGGGGGTTCATTCGGTGAGGTTCTTTCATGGAAAAAATTCTGATTGTCGATAATGAAAAAAATATCCGGGAATTGCTGACCATTACCCTGCGGCGGGCCGGTTATACCACGGAGACGGCGGAAGATGGTGCCAGCGCCCTGGATTGCCTGTCGCGCGACACCTATGATGTGCTGATCACCGACATCAAGATGCCCGGCATGAGCGGTCTGGAGCTTTTGCGCGCCGCCGCCACCACCTCGCCGGAGACCCTCACGGTGATGATGACGGCGTTTGCATCGATTGAAACGGCGATTGAAGCGATGAAGGAAGGGGCCTACGACTATTTGACCAAGCCGTTTCAGATTGACGCGGTCAAGCGGGTCATCCAAAATGCCCTGGAGCGAAAGAAACTGCGCGCGGAAAATCGACAGCTTCGACATGCGTTGAAGGGGGGCGCCGAATTTGAAAAAATCATCGGTAACAGTGAAGCCCTGCGAAAAGTTCTGGATGTGGTCCGAAAAGTCTCCAGCGGCAAAAGCAATGTCCTCATCACCGGAGAATCGGGCACCGGAAAGGAATTGATCGCGCGCGCCATTCATTTCAACAGTGGACGCCGGGACAACCCCTTCGTGACGATCAATTGCAGCGCCATCCCGGAGACGCTCTTTGAAAGCGAGCTTTTCGGACATATGCGAGGGGCCTTTACCGGCGCTGTCGGCAACAAACAAGGGCTGTTCGAATTGGCGGATACCGGCAGCCTTTTTCTGGACGAAATCGGCGAAATCCCCCTCTCCGTCCAGGCCAAACTGCTTCGCACACTTCAGGAGCGGGAGTTTCGTCGGGTGGGCGGCACGAAAGAGATCAAGGTGGATGTCCGTCTGATCGCCGCCACCAACAAGAATCTCGAAAAAAGTGTGGCCGAGGGGAGCTTTAGAGAAGACCTCTACTACCGCCTGGATGTCATTCCGATTCATCTCCCCGCATTGCGGGAGCGGCGCGAGGATATCCCCCTTCTGACCCTCTCTTTCCTGCGCCAATTCAATGCGGAGATGGGGAAGAAGATTGAGGGCATCCATCCCGATGCCCTGCGCGTTCTGATGCACGAAGAGTGGAAGGGGAATATCCGAGAGCTGGCCAATGTGATGGAGCGCACCGTCGCATTGGCGTCCGGCCCGGTGTTGACCCTGAAAGAGGTGGGTGAATCACTGGGCCGACCCCTCTCCACGCTGCCCACCATCGTTGCTCCCGCCATCCCAAAAGAAGGTCTTGATCTGGAAAATCTGATTGAGAATCTGGAGAAAGAGCTGCTTCTGAAGGCCCTGGAGGAAAGTGGTGGAGTCAAGACAGAGGCCGCGAAACGGCTTCATCTGGATTTCCGCTCCATGCGCTACCGCTTGAACAAATATGATATCAAAAGTCACGAAGAGGGAACGCACCCCCATGACCCTTCCGATACATCCGGGTAACACTCCGAGCCTAAGATCGTTTCCTCTTTTTCCCCATTGACGTGGCGCACCCATTCCTCCCCTGCCGTCGATTCGTCATGACGGCCATCTGGCTTTCTGGCAATATCGCCGCCATGCGGATTGGATGGGGCGACGCCACCTTTTTCTTTGCCCCGGACCGGTTGGCACTCATCTTCTTTTTGTGCGTGGGCGGATTTCTGACGGCCTTCCTGACACGCGGTGCAACATGCGCGGGAGATGCAGATGAGCCTTCAGAGGGGTTGCGGCGTCGGTTTAAAATTGCCTGTTTTGGAATATTCTGGGCCTTGTTTCTGGTCTACCTGCCCGCATGTGACCACGCGGGCGTGTGGGTCTTTCCGGAAGGGCGATGGATGATGCCCCTTCGTTATGCCGGACTCACGATGCTTGTCCTGGGCGGTCTGTTGCGCCTGATGGCCGTGATGGCCCGTGAAGCTGCCGGGGCTGCGAAACTTGTCCACACGGGCGTTTATCAATCCATCCGGCATCCGGAATATCTGGGCATCCTGTTGGTGCTCCTGGGATTTGCGTTGGCATTTCGGAGTCTGTGGGGTCTTTGCGTGTGGGCACTCTGGGTCGGCGTGGTCGTGGCGCGGATTCACCGTGAGGAGGCCCGGCTGCTACACGCCATGCAGGGGGCCTGGCGCAGGTATCGGACACACACCTGGCGTCTTGTCCCCGGCCTTTATTGATTCTGTGCATGGAGGGGGCCAAAGAGGCAGCGCTCCGTTTTGTGTTCCAGCGGACAGGCGCGGGCAATGTCCAGATGGCAGAGGACGAAGTCATATTTCACTGGATCGTCGCAATCGAACGCTTTCAGGCTTTCTGTGACCTCTTTGGCCGTCTTCCAACCTCCTCCCTTGCGCCGGGTCAGCCCCAGATACCGGCTGATGTTGGCCACGTGCGTATCCAGAGGAACGATCAACTTGCCGGGCGGAATATCACGCCACAGCCCAAAATCAACGCCGTCATTTGGACGGACCATCCAACGCAGATAGAGATTCCATCGCTTGCATTCGCTCCCGCGTGCCGGAATTGGCAGGAGATGAGACAAGCCCCGCGAGGGCCGTGCTGCGCCGATTTCGTACAGGGTGGTCACAAAGCGGGACAATGTCGGCTGAATATCCTGGTCTTCCTCCCGGTACAGCGTGGTGAAGAGACGCCCCACCGAGCCAAACCGTTGCACCACTTCGCTCATGAGCAAGACAAATGTAAACAGATCGTCCGGCTTGTTGAATCGATATGAAATACCGTCAAAGCGTGGGCGCTCTCGCACCGGATCAAACCCCATCAGATAGTCACAAGGATGCCTTCCCATCAGGGTCAGAATTTGCTCAATCACCGGTCTGAAGAGGCCAATTCCGCCGTAGGCCAGTGCGGAGGCCAGCCATCCGACCACCTCAATATCCTTCGTGTCGGTATAACGATGCAGAAAGGCGACGGGGTCTTTTTGAATCCACGCGATGCGCGTCGGATGGCGATATAGCCCCTCAAGTTCGGCAGCAATCCGTTCTTTTTTCATTTAAAATCGCAGGGACATACCGACCTTCAGGTGGATTTTTTGCGAAAGGCCTGCAGCAACTTCCAGGACATACAGCGCCTCCCGATCGGTCGGCCCGTACTGTGGACAAGGATCAACAGAACAGGGAGGGGCCTTCTCCACAAGATACACAACCTCCTTTTTCTCATTCAGCCAGATGATGTCCAACGGGAACTTGCAGTTCTTCATCCAAAATCGGTAGGCGTGCGGACGGGGAAAGATGAAGAGCATGCCGGAATTTTTGGGCATGTGTTCTCGAAACATCAAGCCTTGCTCCCGGGCTTCAGGCGTCTGCGCAATCTCCGCACGAATGATCGTATCGGTGGGCAATGTGACATCCCGATAGACAACAGGGAGGGGCGCGGCCCCTGCGAGGGGTGCGGCCCCTACAAGAAGTGCGGCCCCTGCAAGAAGTACGACCCCTGCGAGAAGTATTCCGATCACTTTACGCATTTCGACCTCATTGTGTTGACGCCTCCCGCGCCATGTATTAGCATTCGGGACGGCTGGATTGACGCCGATGTCCTAGCCGCTGATCCCTGATACCCGACGGCTCCTTCCTGTGGCCCCCTATGAGCTTCAAAATACACCGTGTAGCGGCCATCGTTCAACGGCAGCTTTATCTCTATCAACGTAGCGTTCCGCGCCTGGCCGAAGTCTTCTTTTGGCCACTTTTGGACCTGTTCGTATGGGGGTTTGTCACCCTCTATCTTCGGAGTTTTCCCATCCCCCGATTTGTCTCATTTTTTCTGGGTGCGTTGATCCTCTGGGACATCCTCTTTCGTGCGCAGCAGGGCATCTCCGTTTCGTTTCTGGAAGAAATCTGGGCCAAAAACCTACCCAACCTGTTTGTGAGTCCCTTGCGGCCCGCAGAGTTTTTGGCGGGATTGATGTTCATCAGTGTGGTCAAAGTTCTGCTGGCGGGACTGGTCGGGGCGCTGCTGGCCTGGTTTTTTTATGACTACAACCTCTCCCAACTCGGCGTGGCGCTGATTCCGTTTGTGCTCAATTTAATGATGATGGGCTGGGCGATCGGCATCGTGGCGATGTCGGTCATCCTCCGCTTCGGCCAGGAGGCGGAAATGATGGCCTGGGGCTTGGCCTTTCTGGTACAGCCCTTCTCCGCCGTCTTCTATCCGGTCTCGGTGCTCCCCACCTGGATTCAGCCGATCTCCCTATTAATGCCATCATCACATGTGTTTGAAGGGATGCGTCAGGTGATCGAAACCGGACGGGTGGATGCGCGTCGGTTGCTGATAGCGACCGGACTTAATATCATCTATTTCGCGCTCGCCGTGGCCCTGTTTTATCGCAACCTTCGCGTAGCGCGTGACAAAGGACTATTGATCCGCAGCGGCATGGAGTAAGGGCTCGTCCATGTTCACGGTGCCGCCACAACCCCCTGCTGCTTTTGAAAGAGGGCGATCACTTCATCGACGGTGGTGGCGTCGCGGGCGCTTTTGTCTTCTCGGACAAACCCCCGCACGCGCGGAAAACGCAGGGCGTAGCCTGCCGTAGAGATTTTCAGGGGCGATTCATGAATCGCCCCTACGTGCACACCACCGTCCATCCGGACCGTCCTCTGCGCCTCTGCGGTGAATCCTGCCGTCCCGTCGTCGTCTGCTGCGCGAAGCGTATCACCGTGCGCAGCACCGCCGGCGGTGTGGAGTTGGGAGCGCGTGATTTCGTCTGCGGTAACGGCCACCACATATTTGGGGTGTATCCAGACATCGGGGGTGATCGCCGAGCAGACCTGCGGCGGGCATTCGGGCGAGGCCGCTTCATCCAGCATCGCCTTGAGACGAACGAGTTCGTCTTCGGAGAAGCCGCTGCCGATTTTGGAGACGGTGAAGAACCGATCCTGCGCCGGATCGTACACCGCGCCCAGAATGGTGCCGATACCCAACGCGGCCCGCTGTCCCTGCCCCGCCCAATAACCCACGATGCACAGATCCAGCGAGTCGGCCAGGCGGTAGCTGCGCTTCAGTTTGATCCAGTTAAAATTGCGTGCGCCCGCCGCGTAAGGGGCGTCCAAACGCTTGGCCACGATCCCTTCCAATCCCCGCCCCACTGCCGCTTCGAAAAAGGCCTCCACTTCGGCGGGCTGCTCGGTCTGAATCGCCTCGGCCACCGCCATCACGCCCCTGCGAGGGGTGCGACCCCTGCGAGGGGTGCGGCCCCTGCGAGGGCTACGGGCGTCTGCGTGGACGATCTCGACGACCTCGACGATCTTGGCCCGCCGCTCGGCATACGGGCGGCCCGTCCAGTCCTCCCCATTGAGATAGAGCAGGTCGAAGACGAAGAACTTCAGCGGGAGACTCTGGGCGATGGCGTCCACGCCATGTTTGCGCTTTCGCTGGCTGGTGATTTGAAACGGCAATAGTGCGCCAGTGGCTTCGTTAAAGGCCAGCGCCTCTCCTTCTAGGATGACGTCCTGATCGACAAAGAGCCACCGGGCGGCCTCCACGATTTCGGGAAACATCTCCGTCGTCCGTTCCTGGTTGCGCGAGAAGAGGGTCACGTCATCCCCTGATTTGTGCATCTGGCAGCGGAAGCCGTCGTACTTCACCTCCACGGCGCAGCGGCCCATGCGGGCGATGATGGCCTCGGAGTCGGTCTCCCGTTCGCAGAGGGCGGGGCGGATGGGGTAGCCGATGCGGACGGAGAGATTGCGCACACCCGCCTCCCCCGCCTGGTAAAGCGTGCGCGCCACCAGGCCCAGGTCGGAGGTGATGTGATAGGCGCGGTCCAGGATGGGACGAAAGGCCTGATCTCCCCGCGAGAGCGCCAGGGCCGAAAGAACGGTGGCGTCGCCCACGCCCAGCCGGAGTTTTCCGGCGATGAAGCGGGCGATGTATTTGGCTTCCACCGCCGGATGAGACCGAAACAGATCGCAGACGGCGTCAATTTTCCGCTCAACGCTTCCCTCGCCGGAAAGAGTGGTGAGATGAAAAATGGCTGCGTAGACTTCGGAAACGGAGTGGCGTTGGCCCGTACCGGTGAGGTGTTTCTCCGCCACCCACCCGATGTCGCCCAACTCCCGATAGTCTTGGTGGAGCAATTCGAGTGCCACGCCAGACGCCTGGGCCAGAGCGCGCAGCAGGTATTTTTCGGACAAGCCGAGCGTGACGCCGTGGAAGGCAGGAAGCAGTTCGCCCTGCATGAAATAGATGATCTGACCGATCTCGTCGGCGCAGTCTTCGCGGACGGCGTCGGCCCCGCTGACCGCGCGGAAGAGGTCGGAAAGGAGGGCGAACATCTCCAAGCGTTTGGAGGTTGCCGAGAGCTGTTCAAAACAATGGACCAGCGTGAGAAATTGCACAAACTTCCTGGTGATGCGTCGTGCCCCCGTCAGACGGCCTTTATCCGTCGGGAGGCATTACATCAGCAGTTTATATTCGATGCTGTCGACGAGGGCCTGCCAACTGGCCTCAATGATGTTTTCGGAGACGCCGACGGTGCCCCAGCGCCGCTTGCCGTCTCCCGATTCGATAAGGACACGCACCCGCGCCATCGTCCCGTCCGCCGCCGAGAGGACGCGGACTTTGTAGTCGAGGAGTTTGACCTTCTTGAGGATGGGATAATGGGGTTCCAGCGCCTTGCGCAGCGCGCGATCCAGCGCATTCACCGGGCCGTTGCCCGTCGCCGCCGTATGCTCAATGTGGCCGTTGATGTTGACCTGAATCGTCGCCTCTGAGGTCAGCGTGGCCAACGTGGCCAACCTGGCCTGCGAGGCCTGCGTGGCCTGCGAAACCGGCGCGCCGTCTTGGGCCTGCTCTTCGGTAATCACGCGGAACCCCACCAGGTCGAAGAACCGCTTATGCGTCCCCACGGCCTTTTTCATCATCAACTCAAACGAACCCTCGGCTCCTTCAAATTGAAAGCCCTGGTGTTCCAGCGCTTTGAGCCGGGACAAAATGGCGCGTGAATGTTCCTCGGTCAAATTCATGCCGAGGGATTCCGCCTTGGCCAGCAGGTTGCTGGTCCCGCCGTAGTCGGAAATGAGAATCCGCTGGACGTTGCCCACCCGACTCGGCAGGATATGCTCGTAGGTCTCCGATTTCTTCCGGACAGCATGGACGTGAATCCCCCCTTTGTGGGCGAAGGCCGAGTCGCCGACATAGGGCTGGCGCTTGTTGTGCGGCAGGTTCGCGATCTCGTTCACAAAGCGCGACGCCTCCCCCAGCCGCTTCATCTGCGCGTCCGAGATGCAGGCCCGCTTCATTTTGATCTTCAGATTGGGGATGACCGAGCAGAGGTTGGCATTGCCACAGCGCTCGCCCACGCCGTTGATCGTCCCCTGCACCTGCGTTGCGCCCCGCGCCACGGCGGTCAGGGCATTGGCCACCGCCATTTCGGAGTCGTTGTGCGTGTGAATGCCCAGGTCCCCCTCCACCCCTTTCCGCACCGCCGCGACGATTTCATCCACCTGCCAGGGCATCGTCCCGCCGTTCGTGTCGCAGAGGATGAGACACTCGGCCCCCGCCGACCGCGCCGCCTGAAGCGTTTTGAGGGCATAGTCCGGGTCGGCCAGCCAGCCGTCAAAAAAATGTTCCGCATCATAAAAGACACGCCGACCTTTGGCGCGCAGATAATCGACGGAATCGGCAATCATCGTCAGGTTTTTCTCGCCGGAGACACCCAACGCGTCGGTGACATGGAGCATCCAGCTCTTTCCGAAAATCGTCACAATCTCGGTTTCGGCAAAAAGCAGGGCGGCCAGATTGGGGTCTTCCGACGGCTTGTTTTTGGCCTTTCGCGTGGCGCCAAAGGCGACCAGCTTGGAAGATTTCAGTGGCGCCTTCTTCATCTGATCGAAGAAGGCAATGTCTTTGGGATTGACCCCCGGCCAACCCCCCTCAATATAGTGGAGGCCCAGATCGTCCAGTTTTCGGGCGATACGTAACTTGTCCTCAACGGAAAACGAGACATCTTCCGACTGCGCCCCGTCGCGCAGGGTGGTGTCGTAGATTTGGATGGATCGCATCGTCTGTAGGAGTCCAACCCCTTGAAGTTTCTGCATGGGTCACCGAACCTAGCCTGAACGAATTTTTCCGCCGCCTACCAGTGGTAGCCGATCAGCAGTCCATAGTACAGGGTACTTGCGTCCGTATCTGTGTCAAACAAAATCGCTCGCGCACGGGAAAACCGGACATCAAAACCGATGTTCAGATGTTCCGCAACCGTTATGTAAGCCCCACCATCCAGCCAAACCCCTTCCACCCTATCGGAATCCGACTCCACCACGGTCTCATCCGGGTCACTCTCGGTAAATTGGCTGCTGAAGCTTGCGCTGACGCTTGACAAACCGCCACCGATGAAAGGCCGAATCCAGGGCCAGCGGTCCACGACTTTGCGCACGCCCAGGCTGATTTCGGACAGCTTCATCTCCGTGTGAAAGTCATCCTCATCATCCTTCTCGTCCTGTGACATCCGATATCCCAGCACAATGCTGACGGGCCAGGTCTCATATTTCAAATCGACCGCCAGTCCCAATGTGGCCGGTTGATGCAGCGCTTCCCAGTCGTCCTCTTCCAGAACACTGGTTCCGAATGAGGCGTTGAGATTTCCACTCCACCCTTCCATGCCGGCAAATGCCGTCTGTGTCCACATCACCAGCCACAACAGAGCGACCCCGCCCATGACTTTTCGCATTTGTCTCCTCCCATAAAAACTCAACACATACCGACTATACTAATCCCTTTTGGATCAATTCGGCTTGGATCGTCGGCATATGCTGGAGCGTACCTCACCGTTGATCATCTATTTCGTCTGCACGGCGGCCGTGGCCGATCCGCCAGCGCTGGAAGTCACGGTCACCGTCCCCGGATTGGCGGCTATATTTGCAAAAGATTTCTGATAAGCGCCGGTCGTGGCGCTATACTTCAACGCACCCAATCCCGTGGCCGTTAGGGTGGGACCGCTTCCCAGGGAAGTGGTGGCCTGCACCGAAAGCACCAGACGGCTGGCGCTCCAGATGGCCTTCGTAATGGTTACGATGTCGGTATTAACCGTGATCGTAAAAGGGACGGTCGCCATAACACTATTTGCGTCCGTTACCCTAAGATCGAATGGAAATGTCCCACTCGATGTCGGCGTTCCCGTAATCTGGCCTGTTGCGCCATTCAGGACAAGACCGTTCGGCAACGCCCCCGAAGAGACCGACCAACTATATGGCGTCGTGCCATTCATAGCGGACACCCCGGCAGCATAAACCACCCCCACGGCGGCCGAAGGCAACACCGTTTGGGTGATCTGCACCGCCAATAGGGTCAGATCACAAAGATCGCCAACCCCGTCGCCGTCCATGTCTTCCTGCCCCGCGTTTGACAGCATGGGGCAGTTGTCTACACTGTCCAAGACACCATCGTCATCCGCATCTCCCGCGATTTTCAAGACAACCGCATCATACTTCCCCGCCGACGCCGCCTGGTACGGCGACTGAGTTGGAAAATTGGTCGACTTGGTATATCCCGCCACGTAGACATTGCTCATTCCATCGACCGTCACTTTTCTTAAGTAATCAGTACCACTCCCCCCAAAGTAAGTGGAGTACACCAGGGCAGAACCATCTACGTTGAGTTTGGTTATGAAGCCATCGTAGGTCCCAATGGCGCCTGCTTTCGTGGCCTGAAGGGGTGAGACCACTGGAAAATCGACCGAATTCGTGTAGCCAATGGCGTAGGCATTGCCCAAGCGGTCAACGGCAATCCCATGCACCGTGTCGTTGCTTCCGGTTCCCCCCAGATAGGTGGAGTAGAGAAGGGCCGCGCCATCCGGACTGAGTTTGCTGACAAAACCATCATGCGTCCCCCCCCGGTGTGTCGCCTGGATGGGATTCACCACGGGAAAGTCAGTCGACCCGGTGTATCCTGCCACATACGCATTCCCCGCTGCGTCCACATCCATGTCCATGCTGAAATCCATATCGTTGCCCGCAACGAAGCCGACACTCCCCCCCAAGTAAGTGGAATAGAGCAACGTGGACCCTGCAGCATCCAACTTCGTGACAAAGGCATCCATCATTCCTCCCAATGTGGGCTGAAGCGGCGAAGCCATCGGAAAATCAGGCGACTCCGTGTGCCCCGTCAGGTAGGTATTTCCGGCGGCATCCAGCACCACGACATGGCCGGATTCCCCAAAACTCCCCCCCAAGTAAGTCGAATAGAGAAGCGCGGAACCCGCAGGATTGAGTTTCGCGATAAAGGCGTCGTATTTTGCCTTTGCATCCGTCCCAACAATCGGCGCGTGGGTGGCCTGGATGGGCAGGAAGACTGGAAAGTTAAGCGACCCTGTATCGCCCGTCACATAGGCATTTCCAGAGCCATCCACCGTAATACCATAGCCCGCATCGTTGTCAGCGCCACCCAGATAGGTGGAATAGACCAGCGCGGAACCGGAGGGGTTCAGCTTGGCCACGAACACATCGAAGCCCCCATTCAAGACGCCCTGGATCGGCGAAACGGTTGGGAAATTCGCTGAAACAGTGTATCCGGTAATATAGGTGGCCCCCACCCCATCCACCGCCATGCCATTCGCAATATCGTCCCCTTTTCCACCCAAATAGGTGGCATAGACCAAGCTCGACCCTGTCGGGTCCAGCTTGACGATGAACAGGTCAAAACCCCCCATCGACACACCCTGCATCGCGGAGGCGGTCGGGAAGTCCATGGAGCGGGTATAGCCTGTCACATAGATATACCCTGCGGCGTCTACGTCAATATCCTGCGCATAGTCATCTCCCGTGCCCCCAAGGTAGGTCGCGTAGGACAGTATGGGGTCGATGACCAGCGGAAGACGCCGGTCGTATGCGGCCACCTGAAAACCGACCGTCTGCTTTTTGACATCCAGAACATAGCCGCCAGAAACCTCGCGACGCAGACCCCCAATCTCTTGATAAACAAAGGGCCGCCGCATCCGAATCTCACCGCCACCCACATCCAGCAGTAACTCGCCACCGTCGGAAATCCGCAGGGGCGACACCCCGTGATCGCCCTGGGCAAGGGTAAACCCCATGCGAATCTGCCCAGGATCAGCCCCCGGTGCCAACACAAAGTCATACTCCAACTGTTGCTGATTCCCGTAGTAGAGCAAGTCTACCCCGGGATAGACCGACGCATATTTGACCTTGCCGTAGGTCGGAATGCCCGTCCGCCAACGCTTTGGATCGTTTCCGATCAGGTAGTTGACCCGGCCTGGAAGGGCTTCCGAACCCGTCACCTCCGGTGTTTTGTTGGCACCGACCAGTCGCATCCTTACGGTGGCCAATTTCTCCTCTTCACCCCTGCCCGCCCCTACACCCACCGACCGCAAATCGCCGACGGCTGTCCGATCTTCCTCTTCTGATCGCTGACCCCTGATCGCTGACGGCTTCCTCAACGTCAACACCGCTTCGGTAGACGTGAGATGCAGTCCATAGCCACTCCCCCGTGAGAAAAATCGGACCGATTCATCCACCTGCCCCGTGTTGGCCTCAAAGTAGAGCGGCAACTGGCCGTATCCCGCAACAACGCTTGGTGTCCGTCCAGCCGAAGGCGGCGGGATCGCAGCAAACACGGGGCAGACAAAAACCCCCACCGTTGCAACCCAAGCCGCCACCCGCCCAAAAACCAACAAAACACGCCTGTCCGCCTGATTTCTCATCGCTTCCTCCTAACTGTATTCTCGTACTTAACATCGCCTTATGGAGTAACCGTAACGCTTGAAACGGCCTGTCCGCCCCCCGTCGATGTTACGGTAATGTTGCCCGGATTCAAACCGATGCTTGCGAAGGCCTTCTGATAAGCACCGGTCGTGGCGCTGTAATTCAAGTTCCCAAACCCCACCACTGTCAGCGTGGGGCTGCTTCCGTACGAACTGGTCGCCTTCACCGAAAGCACCAGACGGCTGGCGCTCCAATTGGCCCACGTGATGGTCAGAATGTCGGCATTAACCGTGATCGTAAAAGGGGCGGTGGCCGCGACACTGTTTGCGTCCGTTACCCTAAGATCGAATGGAAAGGTCCCACCCGATGTCGGCGTTCCCGTAATCTGGCCTGTTGCACCATTCAGAACAAGACCGTTCGGCAGCACCCCCGAAGAGACCGACCAGCCATACGGCGCCGTACCGTCCGCAGCGGACACCACAGCGCTATAGCTCACCCCGACCGCAGCCGAAGGCAACACCGTGGTTGTAATGTGTACCGCAGGCGCAACCGTGATCGTAAAAGGGGCGGTAGCCGCGACACTGTTTGCGTCTGTTACCGACAGATCAAAGAGAAACGTCCCCCCCGATGTCGGCGTTCCCGTAATCTGGCCTGTTGCACCATTCAGAACAAGACCGTTCGGCAGCACCCCCGAAGAGACCGACCAGCCATATGGCGTTGTGCCATCCACAGCGGACAATAGGGCAAGATAGTTCACCCCAACCGCAGCGGAAGGCAATGACAGGGTTGCGATATGGACAGCGGGCGCAATGGAAACCATCAATGGGACGGCAAGCGTTGTGGCATTAGCGTCGGTCACACCAACCGTAAAAGAAAACAGGCCGTCAACAGAGGGATTACCCACAATTCTGCCTGTTGCGTCCAGCATGAGGCCCTCTGGCAACACCCCCGATCGCATGCTCCATGTGTACGGCGATAATCCTCCCGTTGCAGAAAGCGTGGATTGGTAATCGACCTGCGCCAAAGCATCAGGGATCTGTTGGGTGGTGATCGCTAATGGCGCAAGGCTGCGCAGTTGTTGGATGCGGGCCGAAAATCCGGCGATCCGAGCGGACTGACTCGGATCGGACACGATATTGGTCATCTGCCAGGGGTCCGTCGGCAGATCGTAGAGTTCTTGTTCGGCAGTGCTATATTCGAGATACGTCCAGTCTTGATCTCGAATGCCGGCCCAGGTCGGCATCGGATCCTGGGTGCCGCCGGACCAGTATTCGATCAGAAAGTCAGACCGCCATGTGGAGGAAGACCCATCCAGAAGTGGAACCAGGCTGCTCCCATCAACTCCCGACGGAAGCGCGATGCCGCTAAGTTCCGCAATCGTGGGCGCAAGATCAATGTTCAATGCGATGCGGCCCTCCTGGACAGGCGTTGTCTGCCCAGGCATGCGAATCAGCAATGGAAGACGGATACACTCCTCATAACCACACCCTTTCGTGGTCCAGCGGTGCTCTCCATTTGCGAGACCGTTATCCGACGTGTAAAGGATCGCAGTGTTATTCAATCGTCCCGCAACATCCAGGGCCTGGATGATTTTGGCCACCGCCTCGTCCACGGAAAGTAACGACTCCAAGGCCTGCTTCCACCCAGTATCAATCTGTGCACTTTTAGCTGTCGTAAACAACGGCAACGATTGAACCCATGCAGGCTTATCCGTCACGTCAGCCTCGTTATAGTTGGGTGGACGAAGGGGGGCGATCCCACTCAAAAGACCCTTGTGTCGAGACGCGGCCTTCGCCGGATTGTGGGGCGCATTTGCGGCAAAGATCAGGAACAACGGCTGACCGGAGGGTGTCGTCTGGATAAAATCCACCGCTTTCGCCTTTAGCACATCGACCGCATAGTCCGCATCCGTTGAACCATAGGGTACGGACACGCCATTTTCAATTAAGGTGTAGTTCACGTAATAGGGTTGGGAAAAAACCCGCCAATCATCCCAACCCGGAGGAACGTAGGGTGCGAAGGCGTTATAACCATTAAAATACTTCCCAATATAACTTGTTCGATATCCCGCATCATGCAACCAGGTCGCTAACGTGGAGGTGTCGTCAAAACCGGTCATCGTATTTTTCTGGATACCGTGATGAAAGGCATACAGCCCTGTGAAGATGCTGGCTCGTCCTGGACAGCAGAGCGGTGTGGTGCCAAAGGCATTGGAAAAGGAGACCCCTTTCCCCACCAATTCGGCCTGCACGGCCGGCATCAGGGATAAATCGTCCCATCGCTGATCGTCGGTCATAATGAGCACAATATTCGGCGCACTGGCATAAGCGGCCGACGGCGGGGTCACTTTGAAATCCACTGCCGTTTCAAGATTCGTTCCAAACGAGGTCCAGGCGTTGGCCAGTTCCTGGTCATCCACGCCGCGCGTCTGCCAATGATAGGAAGTTCCAACGGTTAACCCGCCGACCGTGACAATCTTGACGCCTTGCGGACCGAGGACGCTGCTCAGGGTCGCCGTGCCGGTAAAGACCGTCCCCACCGGCTTCACCTCGACATCAAGACGAACCTGCTGCAACGCATCTGCATCGCTCATACTCGCCTCAAGGCAGATGCTCGTCGTGGTGATGCTGCCTCCGACCGCCACGATCGCTTCATTGCCGTTGCAGATCCCGTCATAGATCCGCTGCTGTAAAGCGCCGATGGTGGGGGGCGTATTTACGGCATTGACGGTCGTAGTCGTCATCGCGGAATTATTGGCCGTGTTCGGATCGACCACACTGTCGGCGACGGTGGCCGTATTGGTCAGCGTTCCTGTAGCGGTCGGCGTCACCCCGATCGTCACGGTCGCGATGGCGCCGTTCGCCAAATCTCCCAAGCTGCAGGTCACCACACCGCCTGCCTCCAAGCAGGCGCCCTGGCTCGGCGTCGCCGAGACGTACGTCACGCCCGTCGGCAGCGTGTCGGTCAGGGTCACCCCCGTGGCCGCGTCCGGTCCGTTATTCGTCACCGTCATGGTATAGGTCAAGCTGCTCCCCACCGTCACGGGGTCCGGAGATCCCGTATTTGTCACGGAGACTTCCGCAGAGGGGGTATCTATCGGAGCCACGATCTTGGCGATGAAGCCGTCATAACCACCAGCGTAAGCACCTTGCACGGGACCCATGACGGGGAAATTGGGCGATAAGGTACTGCCGATGACATAGGCGCCGCCGGACGAGTCTACGGCAATGCCAATACCAAAGTCCCCATGGTCGCTCCCCAAGTAAGTCGAATAATCAAGACCTGAACCGGCCGGATTGAGTTTCGCAACAAAGGCATCGGTATTATTACCATAAGTGGTCTGTATGGCATTCACGTTGGGAAAATCGGTCGAATAGGTATAGCCGGTCAAATAGGCGCTTCCGGATACGTCCACAGCAATGCCTACACCTTGATCTTCGCTGCTGCCCCCAAGAAATGTCGAATAGACCAGCCCCGAACCGGCTGCGTTTAATTTCGTTATAAATCCATCCTCTTCTCCACCGTGAACGGCCTGGACGGGATTCGCTGTTGGAAAATCCGTCGAACTCGTTCTACCCGTCACGTAAGCGTTGCCAGCAGAATCTATCGCAATACCGTAACCCCGATCAATGCTGTTGCCCCCAAGAAATGTCGAATAGATCAGCGCCGAACCGGCCGCATTCAACTTCGTTACAAAGGCATCGGTCAACGATCCACCACGGATAGCCTGAAAAGGGTTTGCGGTAGGGAAATCATCCGACAAGGTGGTGCCCGTCACGTAAACGTTGCCGGCAAGATCCACTGCAATGCTGCGACCCTTCTCGGTATCCGTTCCACCGAGATAGGTGGAGTAGATGAACCCTGAACCCGCACCGTTCAGTTTTACCACAAAGACATCGACAATGCCATGGTTCACGTTCTGAATGGGATTCACTGTGGGAAAATTGGTCGAGGCCGTGTATCCCGTCACATAAGCACTACCGGAAGAATCCACAGCGATGCCCCAACCCTGATCATCCCTGCCGCCACCGAGATAAGTGGAATAGACAATCACCGAGCCGGTCGGATTCAGCTTCGTCACAAAGGCATCCGTTACGGAACCCCCATAAGAGGCCTGTGCAGCGCCCACGATCGGAAAATCGGTCGAGGCCGTGTATCCGGTCACATAGGCATTGCCGGAAGAATCCACGGTGATGCCCAGACCCTGATCATCCTTGCCGCCACCGAGGTAGGTGGAGTAGACAAGCGCCGAGCCGGTCGGATTCAGCTTCGTCACAAAGGCATCCGCTATGGAACCCCCATAAGAGGCCTGTGCAGCGCCCACGATCGGAAAATCGGTCGAGGCCGTGTATCCGGTCACATAGGCATTGCCGGAAGAATCCACGGCGATGCCCAGACCCTGATCATCCCCGCCGCCACCGAGGTAGGTGGAGTAGACGAGCACCGGATCAATGACCAGCGGGCGGCTGCGGTCGTAGGCGGCGATCTGGAAGGAGACGCGGGGTGCGCTGTTCCCCTCACCCCTGCCCTTCCCCGCAAGGGGAGAGGGAGCAAGGTGACTCCCTGCACGGGGCGAAGGAGAGAGGCGATACCCGCCGGAAACCGGTACACGAACGCCGTCAATCTCCTGATAGATGATCGGCTTCTTCATCCGCATTTCGTCACCCTCGACGGACAAAACCAAATCGCCGTTGTCGGCAATGCGTAGGGACGATGTTTGTAGGGGCGCACGGCCGTGCGCCCCTACAACGTCAAACCCAATTTTGTTCGGATCGGCCCCCGGCGCGACAACAAAGTCGTATTCCATTTGGCTCTGATTGCCGTAATAGACCAGGTCAATCCCCGAATAGATCGCCTCGTAGCGCACCTTGCCAAACGTGGGGATGTTCGTCCGCCATTTTTTCGGGTCTTTGCCGATGAGGTAATTTACCCGGCCCGGCAGCGCGGCCTCCCCCTCCATCTTTGGCGATGGATTCGCGCCGATCAATTTTATCCGCACCGTAGCGGCGGGTTCCGCATCACGAATCCCATCACCCCTACCCTCTCCCACAAGAGAGGGAGAAAACCGGCGATCCACATCCCCCGTTTTGGATTTTGCTGACGGCTGATCGTTGATGTCTGCCGGCGCTTTCTCTTTTGCTGCCTTCTTCAACGTCAGCACCGCTTCTGTCGGTGTAAGATAGAGGCTGTAGCCGCTGCCGCGCGAGAGAAACCGCACCGCCTTCTCCGTCTGGCCCTGATTGGCCTCAAACGAAAGCGGCAGATTGCCGTAACCGGATACGACCGCAGGGGCAGGTTGCAACGTGCCCCTGTGGTCGACATCGTTGGCGGCTGCGTGAAGCGGGTTGCCATTTGCCAGGATCGCCAAAGCCAGTACCAGAAGGATGAAAACCCCGTTGTGTGCTTTGTTGACGCCGCTATGTGTTTTGTCCATTTAAGACCTCCCTGCTACAGAGGAAGACCCATTCTCCCCTGCAGATCACTACCCTCGCGCGCCATTATGTCGTCACTACGGCACACTGACGGCCTTTTCGCAATCCAGTGCGGTATCGGAATCGGCGCCGCCATAACATTTATCCGATCCGTCTCCGCCATCCATCAGATCGTTCCCGCGTCCTCCCCGGATCCGATCGTTCCCTCCATTACCATACAACTGGTCTGCGCCGGTGTCCCCCCGAATCACATCATTCCCCGCTCCGCCACAAATCACGTCGTCACCCCCCAAACCATTGATGCGATCATTTCCGCCCAAACCCTCTATCACATCCCGGCTATCGGTCCCCATCAGAACGTCAGAGCGCGATGTCCCGCGGATGGTCACCGGCAACCCATTGCAAATCCCCAGAGGTGAGGGATCCACACAATTGGCAACCCCATCCCCGTCGGTGTCGGGGAAACCCTCGTCCACCTGGCCATCGCCGTCATTATTCACGCCATCGCAGGTCTCAACATCCATACAATCGGCAATGCCATCCCCGTCGGTGTCGGGGAAGCCTTCATCCACCGAACCATCCAGGTCGTTATCTCGCCCGTCACAAACTTCTGGCGTGGAGGCCGCCTTCAACGGATCGGCACCTGCCGCCACCTCGGCCACATCCGGGACACCGTCGTTGTCATCGTCCGAATCGACACAATCGGCCGCCCCATCGCGGTCCAAGTCAGCGGAACCTTCATCAACGCCCTCATTCAGGTCGTTGTCCGCACCATCGCAGACCTCTGGCATCGATATCGCCTTCAACGGATCGGAACCCGCCGCCACCTCGTCCACATCCGAAGCGCCGTCGTTGTCATTGTCCAGATCAACGCAGTCGGCCACCCCATCGCCCTCTAGGTCTGGGGAACCTTCATCCACCGAACCATCTAGGTCGTTGTCCGCACCATCGCAGATTTCTGGCGTGGATGCCGCCTTCAACGGATCGGAACCCGCCGCCACCTCGTCCACATCCGAAGCGCCGTCGTTGTCATCGTCCAAATCCAAGCAGTCCGTTATCCCATCCTTGTCAATGTCAAAGCCTTCATCCACCCCCGCATTCAGATCGTTGTCCAGACCATCGCAGACCTCCGGTGTCGATGCCGCATTCAACGGATCAGAACCGGCCGCCACCTCGTTCAGATCTGAAATACCGTCGTTGTCATCGTCCATGTCCACGCAGTCCGCTGTCCCATCCCGGTCGGTGTCGGGGAAGCCCTCATTCACCGAACCATCTAGGTCGTTGTCTGCACCATCGCAGACTTCCGGTGTCGAGGCCGCATTCAATGGATCAGAACCCGCCACCACCTCACTCGCGTCTGAAGCGCCGTCATTGTCACCGTCCAGATCGACGCAATCCGCCAACGCGTCGCCATCGGTGTTGAGGAAGCCTTCATCCGTGCCGTCATTCAGGTCGTTGTCCGCACCATCGCAGACTTCCGGCGTCGAGGCCGCCTTCAACGGATCGGAACCCGCCGCCACCTCGTCCACATCCGAAGCGCCGTCGTTGTCATCGTCCAAATCCAAGCAGTCCGCTGTTCCATCCCCATCGGTGTCGGGGAAGCCTTCATCCGCACCCTGATTCCGGTCGTTGTCAACGCCATCACAGACCTCCGGCGTGGATATCGCCTTCAACGGATCAGAACCCGCCGCCACCTCATCCACATCCGAAGCACTGTCATTGTCATCATCCGGATCGACGCAGTCGGTCATCCCATCGCGGTCCAAGTCAGGGAAGCCTTCATTCACCGAACCATCTAGGTTGTTATCCGCTCCATCGCAAACTTCCGGCGTCGAGGCCGCATTCAACGGATCAGAACCGGCCGCCACCTCGGCCACATCCGAAGCACCGTCATTGTCGTCATCCGGATCAACGCAATCGGCCATTCCATCGCGGTCCAAGTCAGGG
>CAZQIT010000175.1:0-8977 GCA_964592995.1 uncultured Nitrospirota bacterium
GCGATTACGGATTTCTCTCCACTCTAACCATAATTCCACTTCAATGAACCCCAGTTTTTCCAATCTATTCAGTCTGTCTTGCATAGGCCATTCTTCGCAGGGCTCCCGCAACGCTGCAAGTGTGGCAGGGTTCAGCCTCTGCCCCATGGCATCTTGCAACTTGGCAAAACGAAACAATATCTGGTCCGTCAGCCGCACCCATTCTGGATCGCGCTCAATTTCTTCAAGGCTTGTCGGAGTGCTGCGCCTCTCCCAATCTTGTTGTGCCATACAGAGAACGTGTGTGTGGCGATCTGCTTCCCACACGGCCACCTTTAGTTTCTCAACATGGATCACTTGACCTCTGCCAGCGGGATTGCGGCTTTCCGCGCCTGCTGCACGATTGGCCGTTCGTCTATTTCACTTTGCTTCGCCCACACCACATCGATGCGCCGTTCGCCCAAGCGTTGCCAGATGTGCGCCACAAAGCGGCTGCGCTGAGCTATCCATTCTGCGGCCGGAATACTTTGTTGCATTTCAACCAGCAGATCGATGTCTCCGCCCTTGCGTGTGTCATCGGCACGAGAGCCAAACAAGCTGACACGCGTCCCCGAAGGCAAGGTTTCTGTTGCTGCATCCGAAATGGCGCTACGCTCGCGTTCGCTTAAACGCATGGGGTTGTTCCTCTCAAAACTGACGTGCCCGCTGCTTGCTGCTTGCTGCTTTCTTTGCAGAGCTTTTGGGTTACAGCTTCAAGCATGGGGACAAGTTCTAACGCACGCAATATGCTTTGCCGCAACATCGCCACATCTTCTGTGTATTCGTGTACCAAGCCGTTGCGAAGGCTGCGCGCTTCAATCCAGTCGGCAACACTCAAGATTAGCCCCAGCTTTTCAGCGCGATTGAGGTTGTCCAACACCGTTCCGAGCGGTTCCAGTTGCATTTTTAGATAGACAGGAAGGAGTTTGTCGCCCAGTGTGTCTTGCAGACGACAGAAGCGACTCACGAAGGCATCAAGCCGTTCGGTCCGGTCGGCGTTTTGTTCAATCGCGTCCAGCCAGCGGAACTGTGGGTCAGACTGCTTTAACCCTTCCGCAGTGTAGGTGAGGTACTGGCACTCCTTGATGACGACGCGCTGAAGGTGGTCCAGTCTTGCGGCAAGATCAGGAGTGGAAGATTCATTCGTCATAACCGCACACCTTGGGAAAGTGCCTGTTGATGTATCTGTTGAAGGATTGTTGATGGGTCAATGACTAAAACATCGAATTTCTGCAGGCCAAGCTTTATTTGCAGCAGGGCGTTATATCGCACGGCCAGCGCTGTTTTATTAGCGGCAGGGGATTCGAGCTTTATGAGCAGATCCACGTCGCCCCCCTTGGCCGTGTCATCCAATCTGGAACCAAACAGCCACACCGAAGCCCCTGCCCCAAATACGGTTACGGCGGTATCTGTGATCGTTTTTTGATAATGAGGTGGCATACGCATCTTTCACCTTGAATAAACCGCGCTCACTCTGGTCTGATTCCATAAGTATCGGCACAGAAGGTGAGCAATCGTTGGAAATAATTCAATAATTCTGGTGTGGCTTGAACTGTTTCCACAAAGCATTGCGTAAGGCGGTCAGGGTCTTCTTCATACGCGTGATTCATCGCGTTTCTCATCTCGCGGATGAGTTTCCAGCGATCCGTTGTTTCGATGATCCCCAGTTTTTCCATGAAAGCAAGAACAGCCCCAAAACGTTCCACTTCAACTTCTTCTTCAATGGCAATCGCTCGCATGATTTTACCCAGATGCTCCTGAAACTCGCTGAAGCGAACACGAAATGCAGCAAGCGTCTCATGTTGCCCAAGGCTTAAATCCTGCCAGTCTGTGATGGGTAAAATATGATGAACGCGTTGCGCCGAGTATTCTAGATACTGACGCATGCGTTGTAAATGCGTCAGTTGCTTTGCCAGCAGACGTAAATGCTCTGTCATAATCGAACCCCATGAGTTTTTGCCAGGTTGTATAGGGGTTTGTCTTGGCCAGGTTCCCCTACGATCAGATCAACGGACAAATCCAAACTATCTTCAAGCGCAATTTTGCAACGCAACTCTGACATTAAAGTATTTCGGCGTGTGGTTTCGACATACAAATCAACATCGCCGCCGCGTTGGGTATCATCCAAGCGTGAGCCAAAAAGCCAAACCAACGCGCCCTCGCCAAAATTATGGAGAGTCGCTTTGCGAATCGTGTCTATTTGTGACGGGGTGAGTCTCATTTATTTTACGTTCAATTCGATCCCAAAAATCTCCCGTACGGTATCGCGAATGATTTGCTGTGTGGGTTGGGAGAGTCGCATCTGCCTCTCTGACTAAAGGACATCAGCAAAACCCTTCCTCGTCTTCTGAAACCAGGCGTAGCCTGCCCAGGCCACGGCGGTCGCCGCCAAGGTGTAGATCGCCAATCCAGACCATGCGGGCAGGTGACCCCATATGAGGACTTCGCGGGCTTGCTCGATGATGAAGGTCAGCGGATTGGCCATAATCCAATGACGGAATCTTTCCGGCACCGCAGTCACCGGATAGAAGACAGGGGAGAGAAACGTCAACACCAGGGTAATGATGCCGATGGTTTGCCCCACGTCGCGCAGGAATACGCCCAGCGATGCCAACATCCAAGCGAGGCCCAGAGTGAGTATGACCAGCGGCAGCAGGACCAACGGGGTGAATATCGCCGTCCAATGCAGATAGCCGTTAAAGAGTGCAAAGGCCGCAAGCAACACGCCAAGGCTGATCAAGCCATGAAACAATGCTGCCCCCATGGCAATAACCGGCAATATCTCTAGCGGGAATACGACTTTCTTGACGTAATTGACGTTGGAAAGAATCAGGCCTGGGGCGCGGTTGAGCACCTCGGCAAACAAGCCGTGGACAATCATGCCGACAAAGAGCACCACGGCGAACTGGGTTTTGCTTTCGTCGTCGCCCGCTCCCCAACGCGCCTTGAAGATCTCGGAGAAGACGAAGGTGTACACGGTCAGCATGAACACGGGGTTGAAGAACGACCAGGCCAAGCCCATGACGGAGCCTTTGTAGCGGCCGACGACTTCGCGCTGGGTCATTTGCGCGATGAGCTGTCGGTTGTGCCACAGGCTGCGCACGAGCGCCACAAGCGTGGCCGGTTGAGCGGTGTGGGGATTCATGCAACGACCTCATAACGTCTGGGACAGGCCAAAAGTTAGATGAATCTGGCATACTCCAATATCGGGAGCTTCACCGCTGTTGCATCTCGACCTGCTCAACCCTGCCTTCAAGCGAAAGAACGTTCTCTTCAAGATTCCGAGTCCTGCGATCCAGCTCAGCATAAGACAGCCGGATCACTCCCTTGACTTCTTTAAACTCGGTACGCATCTCTTCCCGGAGACCTGAAATTTCTCGATCCAGCTTTTCATTCACATTGATAACGCCTTCTGCCACAAGCTGAACTTTGTGCTCCAATCCCTCGGCCACAATTCCAAAATATCGCTTTGTCTCTTCAGCCTTTTGATCAATATACTGCCACGTCTCTTCAGCCGTTTGATCAATATACTGCCGCGTCTCTTCAGCCTTTTGGTCAATATACTGCCGCGTCTCTTCAAATTTCTGATCAATGGCATCAAACTTCCGATCAATGGCATCAAACTTCTGGTCAATGGCATCAAACTTCTGGTCAATGGCATCGAACTTCTGATCAATGGCATCGAACTTCTGATCCAGATACGCCCTGGTTTCTTTATCCATGGTCTCCCTCTCTTCTTGTCTTTCGCTGATGCTTGACCGCTGATCGTTTTACCCCTTGTCCTACGTCTTCAGTTTTCGGCCAAGCGTCTTCTCCACACTTTCGACCTTGCCGGTGAGTCGGCCTGTTTTGCCGCGTCGGTAGTCGATTTTCACAATTGTGGAAACGCGGTCGCAGTCCTCACGCATTCGCTCCCAGCAGGCCTTGACCACCCCCAGGACGTCATCCCATTGACCCTCCATGACAGTACCCATCGGATTGAGCCGATAGGGAATGCCGCTCCGGTCAATGATCTCAAGAGACCGCGCCACATATTCCCCGACGCTCTCCCCTTTTGTCAACGGAGACATCGAAAACTCCAGTAAGATCGTCTCATCTTTTTGCATCATGTCTCCTCAATCTGTTTGGGTCTGTTTGATCAGTATCTCCCTGGGTTTTGCCCCGATGGCCGGGCCGACGACACCATCTTCTTCCATCATTTCGATCATTCGTGCGGCACGCGGATAGCCCACCCGCAGACGCCGCTGAATAAAGGAGGCCGAGGCTTGGCCCGTGGTAAGGACCACCTCCCGCGCCTGCTCGTACAGATCATCCCGCTCGTCCGCTGCTTCTTCCGATGGCGTTCCTGTCTCTTCTGTGGAAAGGGCGGCCTCCGTAAACGCCGGTTCATAATGGGGTTGCACCTGTTCTTTGATGAAGGCCGTCACCTTCTTGACCTCTAACTCCGACACATAGGCACAATGTACGCGCGTCAAATGGCCTGCACCCGACGCCAGATAGAGCATATCTCCCTTGCCCAGAAGTTGTTCCGCGCCGTTGGCGTCCAGGATGGTTCGGGAATCCACCTTGGAGGAAACGCGAAAGGCCATGCGTGCGGGGAAATTGGCCTTAATCAAGCCGGTGAGGACATCCACGGAAGGGCGTTGTGTTGCCATCACCAGGTGGATGCCTGCGGCGCGCGCCATTTGGGCCAGTCGGGTGATGGAGTCCTCCACCTCTTTCCCGGCCACGATCATCAGGTCGGCCAACTCATCTATAAAAATGACGATATAGGGAAGCGGCGTCGGCATCTCGACGCCGCTGTCATCCGTCGCTTGTGTGTCATGCGCCGCTTGGGCCTCTTGGGCCTCCACCTGAAGACGCAGGTTATAGGCGTCGATATTACGAACGCCTTTCTCCGCCAGGATTTCGTAACGGCGCTGCATCTCGGCCACCATTTTGCGCAGGACCTTTGATGCCCCTTTGGGGCGCACCACCACCGGCGCGATCAGGTGGGGGATACCATCGTAGAGGGAAAATTCTAACATTTTCGGATCAATCATGAGCATTTTGACTTCGGCGGGCGTTGCGGAAAAGAGCAGTGAGAGGATCATGTTATTTAATCCCACGCTTTTCCCCGATCCGGTGGATCCCGCAATCAGAAGATGGGGCATTCCCGCAAGATCGACGGAGACCGGATTCCCGAAGACATCTTTGCCGAGCGCAAAACGTAACTTGGAGTCGAGACGGTTAAACGAAGGGGAGGCGAGCGTCTCCTTGAGCAGCACCGCTTCCCGCTGGACGTTTGGAATCTCAATGCCGACGGTCGATTTCCAGGGAAGCGGGGCAATGATGCGGACATGCAGGGCCTTCATCGCCAGGGCCAGGTCATCCGCCAGGGTCGTAATGCGGTTGAGCTTGATGCCGGGGGCCGGTTCAAATTCAAACATCGTGACCACCGGGCCGGGGTGAATCTCCGTCACCCGGCCCATCACGTCAAAATCGCGCAGCTTCTGCTCCAGAACGCGGGATCGCTCCGTCCAGACCTCCTGGGTCGGACGCGCGGCTTCTTCCGCCGAAGGATCGGCCAAGAGGGAGAGGGGAGGGAGGCGATACGCCCCGATGTCCCGCAAACAGGGCATCTCTTCAATCCGTTCAGGTGAAACGGAGAGACGAGCGGAAACCGCCGGTGCGACCGGTACGACCGGTGCGACCGGTGCAAAAGGAATGATGATGGGCAGGGGCGCGGCCGGTGCGTCCGGGAGGGGGAAGCGCACCCGCGTGGGGGCCGCCTGCTCTTCCCGATTTGTTGCCGCCTGATCCGGATGGCGGTTCTGCCATGTGGCCACGGCCCACTTCCAAAGTCCCGTCAATATCCCGCGCAAGGAGATCGGCGTGGTGAGCAGGAGGCCCAGTAACAGCAGAAGGCCGATGAGAATCAGACTCCCCGCCGTTGCAAAATAGGTTCGCAGCAGGCTCATAACAAAATACCCCACCATCCCCCCTTTGTGAGGGATGGGGATTGCGGCGCCTGAAAATGTGGCCAGGGCGCAGAGGCCGGTCAGCAGAAGGGACCATCCGAGCCGGGGGTGTTTTGCCGAAGGCCATCGCTTCCGCCAGTGCGTTTCCCATTGTGTTTGGAAGATGCGCCGAACGCCCAAGACCAGTAGCAGAGGCGAAAAAAGATAGGCCGTGACGCCGAAGGATTGGAACAACAACTCCGCGAGGGTGGCGCCCGCACGGCCTACGGCATTGTGTGTGTCGGTACGGGACGAAGTGGTGATCCATGAGGGGTCGTCAATTTGGTAGGTCAGGAGGCTGATGGCCAGCAGCAGTCCGCTCATGACGAGCAGGAGTCCCTGTATTTCCTGGAGATGGGCACCCTTTTCAGTTTTTTGGACGTTCTGCCCAGGCATGGCCAAGTCCTATCGGGCCAGTCCCGAAAGGCCGCCCAGAAGATATTTCAGGTCTTCGTCTTCAAATCGAATGCCGAGGCCGAGAAAGGGGGTGTCCAGAGGGCGATTGAGCAATTGATCGTAACCCGCCTCAATCTGAACATGTCGAAGGAGGGTATAGGCGGCGGAGAGTTTCAGGTGGGCGCGTTTGGATTGGGGGTCGTCACTGTTGAAGTCCCAGGCATCCAGACTGACCTTGAGGCGGTCGTCAAAAAAGGTGTAGTCGGCCCCCAAACCGGCGCTATTTTCAAATAATCCAATGCGGAGACCCAACTGATCGACGCGCCTTCCAAATTGTGCCGAAAGCTTCATCGTCCGCCGTGTTTCGAGTTTCGTCACCGTGCTGGGAACGCCGTCGGTGGTGGTCACGGTCGTGGTTTCCGTAATACGCCCTCGCGGATCGTTCACCAGCCCCAGCAGGTAATATTTGTCTGTTCTGGGCTGAATCCGAAGGTCAAAATAGCCCTTCTGGTCTCCCGTGCGGTGCTGATATTCCGATTCGAATCCGACGAAGGTCTGGAAGCGTTGAATCTGCCCCACGGCATTGCCCAACCCTTCCAGCGCCACATTAAAGTTGTCGTATAGGGTATCGTTGGTAAACAATTTTCCGACGGTGCCCTCTCCCGCTTCGACCTTCTGGAGGATGGAATCGACCCCCTTGAGAGCGCGTTTCAGGTCGTCCAACGTGCCATTCAGCTTCTGATAGGCCGCTTCGCTGGTGACCAGTTTCCCAAGTGTCCCTTCCCCCTGCTCCACCTGCTGCGCGATGCGGCTCAAGCGCTGAACCAGCGTATGGCCTTCATCGACCAGCGCCCGGCCCCCCT
Organism: uncultured Nitrospirota bacterium; assembly: GCA_964592995.1. Lineage (GTDB taxonomy): Bacteria > Nitrospirota > Nitrospiria > SBBL01 > CAZOFZ01 > CAZOFZ01. Next base: position 7,277 of record CAZQIT010000175.1, read on the forward strand.
GGTCGAGCGTTCGGGTGAACGACTCCACATTGGAGGCGGTGCGGTCCAGCACGCTGCGGTTATGCTTCACAAGTTCGTCGATTTGTCCGGTCAGGCTGCGGGTGTTGTCCAGAATCGCGGTCAGGGAGGCACGGGCCTTGCCATCCCCCAATACCTCCCGCAACGCAGTGGTAATAGCCTGGATGTCGGTGGCAATGTCTCCAAAGCGGTTCATGATATTTTCGAGATTGGGGGGCTGTTCGTGCGCCGTCAGGATTTCTCCGCCCGTCAAAAACGTGGGGCCTTTGCCCGGCACAATTTCAACGAACCGGTCCCCCAAAAAGCCGCTGGATCGCACGATGGCATATCCCCCTCCTTTGAGTTGAACCTCTGGACTGATTCGGAGCGTGACGCGCGCCCCCGATTCCACTCGGGACACACCTTCTACCTGTCCCACCTTGACGCCGGAGACGCGGACGGGGGTCTTTTTCTCAAGACCTTCGGCCGACTCAAAGACGACGTAGACGGGGTATCCCTTTTCGTTGAGGAAGGCAATGCCTCCGACGGAGAAGACCAGATAAACAAGGATGAGCAGGGCGATCAGGATGGCGCTGCCCACCTTTAGCTCGGTTGTCCATGTCTTCATCACGTTTCCGAACAGATCAGAGAATATGGGAATGGGACTCTATATCATATTGGCGGTCGTGGATGAAAGGGGGATGTGGTACTATGGGGTGGCCCTGGTGAGGTTATAGGGCATTCGGATCGTGCGAGTTTGTTTGTGCTATGATGTCCGCAACGTTCCTCATGCCTCCCGTGGGATGAAATGATTCCGATTAAAGACGACATCCCCACCCGTTCAACCCCTTGGGTCACCATCGGACTGATTGCAATCAACCTGGTCGTATTCCTCTATGGGGTCTCGCTGGGTGTCGACAGCCAGCGACTGATCGTCTCCTATGGGGCCATCCCCTCAGCACTCATGCAGGGCGCAACATTGCCGATCCTCCCCATTACCGTTTTTACCTCCATGTTCCTCCATGCGGGCCTCCTGCATGTCGGCGGGAATATGCTCTATCTCTGGATCTTCGGAAACAACATCGAAGATGTGATGGGACCGGTTCGATTCGTCCTCTTTTATCTCTTGTGCGGTGTGATGGCCGTCTATGCACATGCCCTGGTTGAACCGGCATCACAAGTACCGATGGTCGGGGCCAGTGGTGCCGTCTCCGGCGTATTGGGGGCCTATCTGCTTTTGTTTCCTCGTGCCCGCGTGCTCACCCTAGTTCCCCTTGGCTTTTTTATGCAAGTCATGCATGTCCCCGCGCTGATTGTGTTGGGACTTTGGATTGTCGTTCAATTGTTCAACGGCTTCTCTTCGCTTGAACAGGTGGGCGGTGTCGCTTGGTTTGCACACATCGGCGGATTCCTTTCGGGCATGCTGCTGGTCCCCTTTTTCAAAAAGAAAGTCCGGCCACGCTTTCAGCACTGAGAAGTCATGAATGGGATGTACTCCCGCACGCGCCGGGCCTGCTTACCCATATCACTTCACTGGGGCAGGTGGCCTGATGACGGGGAAAAAGGGCAGGATACAACCGCGATGGGTTTTTTGTTCGGCACAATGAAGATTGTGGGTGCGCCAAAACGATCTCTATGACGCCACAACGGCCTGTTTCGACAGGACGACTTTCCCCCGGTCACCATAGGGGACCTGCGTGACCG
>CAZQIT010000176.1:0-3161 GCA_964592995.1 uncultured Nitrospirota bacterium
GACGGTGCTGCCTTCGATGCGGCAGTTTTTCGGCGAGGTCGAAATCGACATCACCGTGCAAGAGGCCACGCGCATCATCATTATCCATGCGTTGGAGTTGGACATCACACAGGCCCAGACGCAGCAGGGAACACGAACCGCCCCAGCCGACATAGCGATCGACGCGGCGTCGGAGACGGTCGTCCTGTCCCTTCCCGAACCCCTGGCGGCGGGCGCGGCGCAACTCCGACTGACCTTTTCTGGCACGCTCAATTCGCAACTGCGCGGCCTGTACGAAGCAAAGTCGGGCGGCGAGACCTTTGCCTTCACGCAGTTTGAGGCCACCGACGCCCGGCGAATGTTCCCCTGTTTTGACGAGCCTGCGATGAAGGCGCGCTTCCGGATGACCGTCTCCATTCCGGTGCATTTGACCGCCCTCTCCAATATGCCGGTGGCCTCGGAAACCGTGGCGGACGACCTCAAGGCCGTCGTGTTTGACGAGACGCCCGTCATGTCCACCTATCTGTTGGCCCTGGCTGTGGCGCGCCTGGAAGCACGGACGATTCAGGTCGGCCCCACGCAGGTCTCCGTCTGGACGGTACCCGGTCAGTTGCACCTTTCTGATTTTGCCCTGAAGGTGACCGAAAGCGTCCTGCCCCGACTCAACGACTATTTCGATCTGCCCTATCCTTATCCCAAGCTCGATCTGGTGAGCGTGCCTGACTTTGCGATGGGGGCAATGGAAAACTGGGGGGCCATCTTCTTTCGGGATTCGCGCCTGCTGGTGGACGAGGCGCTCACCTCCACCGCGACGTTGCGGGACGTGGCCAATGTCATCACCCACGAGATTGTGCATCAGTGGTTTGGCAATCTGGTGACCATGATCTGGTGGGACGATCTGTGGCTCAACGAGGCCTTCGCCACGTGGCTCGCCGCAAAAATTGTGGATCAGTGGCGGCCCGAATGGAACGGCTGGATTGAGTTTCAGCAGGAGAAGCAGGTTCCGCTGGCCGTGGACGCGCTCCAAAATACCCGGCCCATCCGCGCCTCTGTGACGACGGCGGCACAAATCGAAGAGATGTTCGACGCCCTCACCTACGAGAAGGGGGCGGCCTGCCTGCGGATGATTGAGCAGTTTCTGGGCGAGGAGCCATTTCGCACGGGCATCCGGCGCTATATGAAGGAGCACGCCTTCCAGAACGCCACCTCCGAAGCCCTCTGGTCGGCACTTTCCGACGCCTCCGGCCAGCCGGTGTCTGCAATGGCGCAGGACTGGTTCATGCAGCCGGGCTTTCCGCTGGTGACCCTCTCGGCGCAGGGGCCGCGTTTGCGCATTGAACAGACCCGCTTCTTCTCTGGGGATGCCGCAAAGCACACCGATCAGAAATGGACCGTGCCGTTTGTATTAAAATATCGGGACGACGCAGGGGTTTCGACCTATCCCGTCCTACTCAAAGATGCCGTTACCGAGGTGGTGCTTCCGGCGTCGGGGAAGGTGGCCTGGATTTACGGCAATGCAAACGAGGCGGGATTTTTGCGTACACGATACGATGCGGGCCTTTCGGAGGCGTTGTCGTCCGTCGTCCCGGATGCGCTCTCGCCGGAAGAGCGGGTGGGCTATCTGAACCACTTCTGGGCACTGACCGTGCGGGGCGATTCCCCCATCGGCGACCTGATGGCGGCCTTCGGGCGCTTTCGAGGCGATGCGACGCGTGCGGTGGCGCAGGACATCACGGCCTATCTGGGCACACTCGAAAATCAGATGGTGACCGATGCGGATCGGACGGCGTTTGCTGCGTGGGTGGGCCACTTTTATCGTCCGCTGTGGGACAATCTGGGATGGGGTGCTGCGCACGGCGTTACGCTTCGCGCACCCACCACCGGGCCAGTGGAAGATGACGAGCGGCGTCTGACACGGGGTGCTGCGCACGGCGTTACGCTTCGCGCACCCACCACCGGGCCAGTGGAAGACGACGAGCGGCGACTGACGCGGGCGTCTGTCTTATGGGCACTGGGGGCACATGCGCGGGATGAGGACATTTTATCGGAGCTGCCCCGGCGCCAAACCCGTTATTGGGCCAAGCCCGAATCGCTGGATCCGACGCTGGTTTCACCCCTGCTGCGCCTCTGCGCCAGAACGGACGGCGGATCGCAGTTTGAGACCTACCTTCAGAAGTTTCAGACGGGCAAGACGCCGGAGGAGCGGGACGACTATTTAACGGCGCTGGCCGACTTTCAGAAGCCCGACTTGGTGCTGCGGCTGTTGGCCTATGCCCTCTCCGACGCCGTGCGCACGCAGGATGTCTGGAAGCCGGTGCGTGCCCTGCTGATGAATGGCAAAACACAGGAAGTGGCCTGGACGTTCGTTCAGACGCACTGGCAGGCTCTGCGCAAAAAGGCGGGCAGCGTCGGGGCGCAGCGGATGATTCAGGCCACCCGCGCCCTCTGGCGTCCGACGTGGCGCGCGGAGGTGGCGGCGTTCTTTTCTGTTCCGGCCAATCGGGTGGACGCCGCCGAACGGGCGCTCGCCCAGACGCTGGAATTCATCGACATCGGCATCCGGTTTAAGACCGCCCAACAGTCCGCCCTGGCCGACTGGCTAGCAAAGAAGGGGTAAGAGGGTCTCTGCTGAGACATTTGAAACGCAAAGGTGACCTGCGGCAGGGCGTAGCCCGGAAGGCTTTGATAAGATCGTTCGCAAGAGCAGGCCATTTGGGAGAAGTATTGCGTGGGGGGGCAGGGCGTAGATTCGTTCATGCCAATTAACGAAATACCTTTCCAGACTTTTTCACGATCTCTATAAAGTTATTGCAGACCACCTTCACTTCAGGCAATCCACAGACGGCTGGGATTTTATATCTTCCCTTTACTTTGGGTAAGTAAGTTTGCCGCGATTCATTCGTTACTAATGGAATACTCATAATCTTTGCCGTGGCAATAATCAGAATATCGTTTTCACCAACGCCATCCCCAGAATATTTGTCATCTTTGACGGTCTCGTAAAAAGTCCGAAAATGACTTATTCTCGAAAATAACACTTAATTATTTCAATGGTTTACAAAGTCACTTTCGATGTTTTTTGACTTTTTACGAGTGCATCATCTTTAATTTCTAAAAGCGCCTTGATACTCATTGCCTGCCGAATGATCGCGTCCGACACATCAAGAAGTTGAATGTTTTGT
>CAZQIT010000177.1:0-3586 GCA_964592995.1 uncultured Nitrospirota bacterium
ATCCAACAGGCAGGAAGATTTCGGATGAGGAAATGAAGTCGGTAAACATGAAACGGAATCCGTTTCATGGCGACTGGAATTACGTTATTCGGCCAAACTCAAAACGCTAATATGTTACCTTTATTTATTACCGCAGCCTTAGGCGTCATGTTGGTGACTCGCTTCGACGGTAGGTGTCAAGGCAGAGTTTCCCGCTAAGCGGGTACACTCGGTGCACGAGCTCATAGGGGCCATTCGTTACCTCTGTCGGAATGAACCTTCGTCTAAGCATCGACCTAAAGATCAGTGCCTTTTTCTGATCAGCGCCGGTCAACGTAATCTCTGTCACCAATGTATCATTACTTAAAAAAATATTTTTGGCCTCCACTTTTGCTGACGAAATTGAAAACATCTCCGCAGCAGCAAGCTTTCCCATCTCGGAAACGTAGTCTGGAGTCGTGTTTTGGAAGTAATCGCTTTGATAATCGGCGTACTCAGCAACTACATAATCACCTGGTACGGTGGCTGCGTTGAGCGTGCTAAGAAGCACAGTTGACTCAGCGTTAGGACTTATAAATAAATAACATGGACGTTTTTATGGGCGTGGGCTGATGATATAGTTCCAATCGCCGTGGAAGCAGCTTACATTACAGATACTTAAAAGTCCATGTAATTATTTTATGATTCCTAAGCGTATTGCGCCATGAGGTAGAGGGCGGCGGTGAAGCAGAGCGAAATGGCCGCAATCGGTTTCCATATCGCGCAGATCCAGTCCCAGGGTGTGAAGCCGGGATAGATCAGACGACGGATATAGGCGAAGGCGAGCACCGACTGGGCCGATCCGATGTGGGTGAGGCAGCCCCCCGTCGCATATCCCGCAATCTGGGCGGCGGCATACATCGGCATGTCGGGCAATCCGTGGATGGCCCGCGAGGCAAAATCGGCCACCACGTTGTTGTCGAGCAGGGCCGAGAGGAGTCCTGATCCCACAAACTGGAGGACGGTCAGGTGCGACGGCGGCGCGGTCGTCTGGCGCAGGGCCGCATTGATCGGATCAAAAAAGTGGACCGCTGAGAGCATGGTGACCGAAAGAAACAGCGGGATCAGAAACAGGTATTCCTTGTATTCCTCAATGGCCTCATGAATGACCTCCCGCCGCGCCACGGATGAAAGGCCCAGAACGGCGCAGACAAAACCCGCGAAGGAGGAGGCAAAGAGCGGGACGGCGTGATTCCGGGCGTGCCAGAACAGCAGGGCGATAAACGGGACAAAAGCCAAAAGTCCCCATCGCTGCGCCCGTTGGATCGTGGCATTGCCCATCGCCGCCTCCTGTTGTGACAGCCGCCCCACATCTTCCGGCGAAAGGGTCGTCCCTCTCAATCTCCCCCGAACAAACCCCAGAATCACCCCGAGGGCAACCACCGCCAGCGGCATCGCGTAGATCAGAAAGAACGTATCCGAAAGGCCCAGGTTGGACTTCATAATCAGATTCGGCGGCTCGCCATAGGCCAGCCACATCCCGCAGATCGTTGTGACCACAACGGATGTCATCACGATAAAGATGACCTTCTCCCGCCCCAGCCGGGCCGCCGTGAGGAGAATCACCATCACGCGAATCATCAACCCCACCATGGAGACGCCGTCCAGGATGCCGGAGGCCAGGGCGACACCCGCCGAGAGGGCCGCCACGGTGGGGAAGAGACGACCGTGGAAGATGCGCAGCAGGTTGAAACTGACCGCTTCAAGCAGACGCGTTCGGGCGATGGTGGCAACGAAAAAGGTGAGGCCCAGGATAAAGAGCAGCATGTCGGCGTGGACGATTTTTTCCATTCCAGAGAGGGTGAGATGGGGGCGCAACAACACCCAAAGGGCCGCAGCGTCTGCCCGCGCAAACGGCTCGCGGAATTCGGACTGCGGCCACCAGATGGGGATGAAGGTCGTGACGGTGACGAGCAGCGCGCCGTAGGTGAGGGTGTTTTTGTCGATCCGGTATCGGATGGACCCGAAAATAAACAGGGACAGGGTGACGGCTGCGACCTCTGCCGCCAGCAGGTTGGGCGTGGGGGGAAGAACGTCGCGCGCCGCAAACAGCAGGCCGGCCGTCATAAGGCAAAACAGGCCCCACCACCGGGCCGGAATCTGAACAATGGATAAGGGGGATAATGGGAGGGGAGTGGGTGTGTTGGGCATTTCGACGGAACACTTTACGCTACCGCAGTATCCGATTGGCAAAGGGCATCATGGCTGCGGTGGAGAGATCAATAAACGGGGCGGGCCAGACACCCAGGAGAATGACTCCCGCCATGCAGGCGTAAAGGGCCACCTTCATCGGAGCCGAGAGCGGGATGGGGGAGAGATCGGTCGGTTCGAGGGTATACATTTTTTTGACGACAACCAGATAATAGTAAAATGAGATCACCACATTGAGCAGACCCACCGTCACCAAAAGCAGCAGCCCTTGGTGTACGGCGGCGGCAAAAATGTAGACCTTGGCCAAAAATCCGGCCAGCGGCGGCACGCCCGCCAACGACAACAAAAAGAGGAGCATGGCGAAGGCCAGCAGCGGAGAGCGCCGATTCAGCCCGGCCAGATCGTTCACATCGTCCGTTCCGGTCAGATTGGAGAAGGCAATCACGACGATAAACGCGCCCAGGTTGGCGAACAGATAGGTCAACAGATAGAACAGGATGGAGTCCCCCCCCATTTTGCTGCCGGCGGCCAGGCCGATTAAAATCGTGCCGATTTGCGCAATGCCAGAGTAGGCCAGGAGCCGCTTGCTGTTTTTTTGAGCAATGGCCGTGATGTTGCCATACGTCATCGACAGCATTGAAACGGTGATGATCAACCACTGCCACTGGGCGGTCCAATCCCCCAATACGGTCAGCGAAATCCGCAGAATGAGGGCAAAGGCGGCGGCCTTGGGCACAATGGAAAGATAGGCCGTCACCGGCGTCGGCGCCCCTTCGTAGACATCTGGAATCCAGGCGTGGAAGGGGACGGCGCCCACCTTAAAGCCCATCCCAATAAAGACAAAGAGCAGCCCCAGGACCAGCCCGATGGAGGCCCTGGGACGAATTTTTGCAATTTCATCAAACAGGATCGACCCCGTATAGCCATAGATCAGGCTGACGCCATAGGCGATTAACGAAGCGGCCAAAACCCCCAGGATAAAAAACTTGATTCCGGCTTCGTTGGATTTGACATCCTCCCGCAGGTAGGCCACCAGCACATAAAATCCGAACGTGGCAAACTCCAGGGTGATAAACAGGGAGAGAAAGTCGTTGGCGGAGGCCATGAACATCATCCCCAGGGCGGAAAACAGCAGCAGAAAATAATACTCGCCGCGAAAATAGCGCATCTTCCCGACATAATCGAGGGAGGCCAACAGGGTCAGGATGGTGGCGGACAGGATGAAGATTTTAAAGAAAATGGCCAGCGGATCGAGGACAAACATGCCGTTAAACAGGACGCCACGGGTTTGTCGCATCGCAAAGCCGACAAGCTGAACAAGGATGAGCGCCATCCCGCCCACCGACAGATAGGCCAGCCTCTCCTTTGGAAGATCGGGAAGGACAAGATCGACCGTCAGAATGAGGCAGCACAGCAG
>CAZQIT010000178.1:0-3383 GCA_964592995.1 uncultured Nitrospirota bacterium
GCAGGGAATCGCCGTTCAGGTACAATTGATCCGACGTCGATAGGCAACACGCTGAAGGCTGTGGTTGGCAGGGAATCGCCGTTCAGGTACAATCACAGACACGAGATTGAAGGGCCAGAACCAGCTGTGGTTGGCAGGGAATCGCCGTTCAGGTACAATCACGGTTTTCCTCCAGCGTGGATGTAATCGGCTGTGGTTGGCAGGGAATCGCCGTTCAGGTACAATGCCCGCTGCAAATCATCTGATTTGCAGCGGGCTTCCGCGTTTTTTGGCCCTAAAAAAGTAGCAGTTGCTCCGGTGCTTTTTCATTCCCCTTCCTCTTTTTTCCAATGTAGTTTTCCATCTTTCCAAACTGCCGGTCCGTAACCGAAAGCAACCGGACCTCTCCATCCGGTGGCAAGGCATGGCGAATCTTCCGGCGATGCACCTCCGTGGCCTCCTCGCTTGCGAAAAACCGCGCGTAGACCGAATACTGCATCATCCAAAATCCCATATCCAGAAGCGTCTTGCGGAAACGGGTGTATTCCTTTTTGGCCTGGTCGGTATCCACCGGCAGGTCGAACATGGCAAACAGCCACATATATTTGTATGCGGAAAGATCGGGAGAGGTCACCGTGTGGCCCATCAGAAAACGCCATGTATAGAGGGAGATCGTGTCCGACGGGTATGCCCAAGCCTGGATCAGGACGACGCGGCAAGGATCTTTAAGCCACATTCCTGTGTAAAAATGGCGAAATCCTCATCCCGCGTCACCAGCACCGCATCATGGTCCAGACAACTTTGGGCGATGAATGTGTCGGCCATTTTGGCTTTGCGGCCCAGCCGAAGAATTTTTGCGCGTAACAGGCCTGCCCGCTCCCAATAGCCCTCCATAATCGGAAGCAGCGGCAATTGAAGCAGGGTTTGACGAAGGGTCGGGGAGAGTGTCGGATCGCTTAGCATTTCGCTGAGCGTTACCGGCGCCAGGACGCCCACCGCATCGGAGAAGGCCCGGTCAATCAGATTAACGTCCGGTCCCTCAGCGCCCGAAAGATAAGCAATCAGAGAACTGGTGTCGATACAGAGCATCACTCCTCGCGCAGATCGGAAAGCGAGACGCCGAATCGCACCTTCCCCTTTAGCACGCGAAGCTGGGCATACGCGGCGTTTGCCGCAACCAGTTCCAGCCCCCTGCGGATGGTGGCTGTGATGCCCTGTCCGGAAGCCTTCGTCGCCTGTCGCAGCAACACTTCAGGCACTTCCAATGTGATTTTTTTTACCTTCATTCCGACCCCCCGTCATCCGTCTGTTGAATAGAAGAAGATACCATAATAGTCACCATACATCAACATGGTAACTGTTCTTTGGTGGGGCGTCCCGTCTCCGGCAACACCAGCGTCGTCCTCTCGCCCGCGAAGATGTCCGAGAGGCTGGATGCCGCACGGGTGAGGGCGTCAAAAATCGTTCGGGATTCGCCATCCACCTCCACCCGGCCCAGAACGGCCTCAATCAGCGCCTTCTTCGTGTCGCGGGAAAGCGGCGTCGCTACCCCCGTCTCCTCCACCAGGCGATACACCGCTTCGTCCACAATCGGGCGAAAAGGCTCCATCAGGTCATCAGCAAGCCGAAAAGCATCGTAGCGATTATGGTGATGAACGCCCAATGAAGGATGCAGCCCCGCCGCACAGACCGCACGCGCTGTTGCGGCCCGCAGCACCGTGTAACCGTAATTGAGCAGGCGGTTCTGATCCTCCCGCTGTCGGTCTCTGCGAAAGGCCGCGTCTTGGAAGAGGGCCAGCCAATACGCTCGTGCCGCCTGGGCCTCCAGATTCTCCGGATCACCGGAGCGCACCCGCCGGGCCATCGCCGAAAGTCCTGCGTCATCGCCGTGGAGGCGGAACAGCAGCCCCGCCTGCGCCTCAATCTTGGCCATGACAATGGTCTGCCACACCCGCTTGCGCAGGGGAAGGGCTGCCCCCGCCTGACGTTCAAAGCGCTCGCCCTGAACGAAGTGCGCTTCCAACGGGAGCAGCAGGGCCGACGGCATAAATTTCTCGTCACAGACGACGACGGAAGCCCCCGCCTTTGCCAAGCCGGAGAGCGCGGCCTGGGTGATGGTGATCTGTGGATGGGCCAGCACCACCACAGCAATGTCCGCAAACGGCAGGGTAACCTCATCCTGTCCTTCCAGCGCGATAACCATCAATTCACCGCGACGGTTCAGCCAGGCGGGTTGCTCGGACATCTCCAGAATTCGGTCAGTCATTCGCGTACCGGATGTCGCCCAGCGGCGTGACGATCACTTTGAGGCAGTGCACCTTGCGGATCGGATCAAGCAGGGCCGTATACCAGTGATCGGTTTTTATGATTTCTTTCTTCAGCCGAGCGTCGGTCATTCGCACAAACGAGATGTTGATATATTCACGCTCACCCTGGCGAATTTTGCTGATCGTTCGCACCACAAAGAGACTGTCCTGGCCGACTTTATCCCTCTGAATGGTGTCGCCTCCTGCTAGAGAGAAGATGAACCGCTCCCCATCGGCCACGGTGCGATCCACCACCGGCACGCACCTTTTCAGGCGCTGCATCGCCTCGTAGGTGGTGACCATCCGGCCCTCCCACTTCAGCCGCCCTTTGGCATCTTTTGATTCGACCACCTCCACGTGATGATTAGAGCCGGTAATCACGCGGCGCTCATTCATCCCCCGCCCTAGGGCGATGGTCGTTTCGTATTTACGAATCCGTACCGTGTGAATGGGAATCTTCCGTCCGTCTCTGGCCTCCATGAAGGGATGCTGGGCCCGATCGGAAAAGACCTTTTTGGGATCGCCGTCGCCCAGCCGTTCCTGCACGATTTTTCGGGCTCAACGCGGATTTGTGTGGGTCGTTTTCCGTATTGTTGGTACATTACGAAGCGTCGGCATAGGGTATTTCATGGTCCTGGACTCCTCGGTGAAAGGGAACGGCGATGAAGCGTGCGCGCACAGGGTGTGAGATGTATTCGTTTTCCGGATTTCGTGCGGTGGCGAAACTCAAGGGTGTGTTCGGCGATCCGGATGTGCGTGTGGTGCCACTGCTTCGCAAAAAAAGACCGGGACCTGTTCGTGCTGTGGCCGGTCGCGCTGTCCGGTCTACGACCGGCGCTTGGCGCGGGTGCGGGACCTTTCGGCCGGGGGCTTTCGCATTGAGATTGAATCGAGCGGGTGCGCGTAATCTGTCCGGATTGCGGGGTGCGCATGGAGCACCCGGACTGGCCTGGGGCGCAATCCGCGCTACACGGCGCGTTATGCGCGGCACGTCGGGGCACTGGCCCGCAAGATGACCGTCAAGGACGTGGCCCAGTCCGAGCGGCTGCACCATTCCACGGTCAAGGATTTGGACAAGCTGTACATGGCCGAGCAACT
>CAZQIT010000179.1:0-22952 GCA_964592995.1 uncultured Nitrospirota bacterium
TGATGCGCATGGGAGCGCAGCCTATTGGGCCTCTCTTACAATGTCGCTTACGGGTGCCGCATTTTTCTCCCTCTCCCGTGCTCGTGAAGGAAAGATTCCGCAAGAGGCGATCATTGGCATTACGTATGTTGTCTCTTCAGCAGCGGCCATTATTATCCTAGACCGTGCCCCCGGCGGTGCAGAACATATTCGGGGGATTCTGCTCGGAAATATTCTCACCGTAACGCCCCAGCAGATTGCAGAAACAGCACTGCTTTACGCAACCGTGGGCCTCTTTCACTGGGTCTTTCGGGAAAAATTTCTTCTGGTCTCCTTTCACCCTGACGAGGCACGAAAGATGGGCATGAATATCCGTCTCTGGGATTTTCTCTTCTATGGGACATTTGCCCTAGTGGTCACAAGCTCGGTTGCCATTGCAGGCGTTCTTCTGGTTTTTTCCTTTTTGATTGTCCCATCAGTGGCCTCGCTTCTTCTTGCGACAGGAATTGGCTCCCGGCTTTTTATCGGCTGGGGATTTGGACTTACTGCGAGCCTGATCGGATTGGCCGCGTCGGTATTATTTGATCTGCCAACGGGGGCATCCATTGTATTAGCCTTCGGGTTGCTGCTCATCCTTCTCGTCACCGGAAGGGCCGTCCTGCGACGGCTAGGTGTTGGTGCTGCACGACCTGCTGGGGCTGAATCCCATCGTTTCCGAATCATAGACCCATTATTTTGAGTTCATCCAAAAATGGGGTATACTCTGCGATATTCATGCAGGATTCAGGAATGCGCCGCCCCAACACCACCGCACGGATTACCCTGATGGTCGCCCTCGTCGCGTGGATTTTCGCTACTTCCGTGCAGCGGCAGGTGGACGCCCGTGTCCAGGCATGGCGGACCGCTCAGCCCGAACAGATGATGCCGCTGCCGCAGTCTGCATTCCTTCGTCATGCCGTGATGGGATATCAGCAGGTGGTGGCCGATTTGCTGTGGCTTCAGGCGATTCAGGCCATGGGAGGCGGAAAGATTGTCTCCGGCGCCGAATGGATCTACCGCGCCCTGGATTTGGCCACCGACCTGGATCCCCAATTCACCACGGCCTATCAACTGGGCGGTATTGTCCTCTCCGCCGGAGGAAAACGACTTCCCCTCAGTAACGCCCTCCTGCGTAAAGGCGAACGATACAATCCAACGGTCTGGCAATTCCCCTTTTATCTGGGGTTTAACGATTATTTCTATGCCCAGGATTACGCTTCGGCAGCAGGGCATATGGCCCGCGCCGCGCGTCTGCCGGGGCGGCCCGACTTTTTGCCGGGCTTTGCCGCGCGGGTTTATGTCAAGGCGGGTGATCCCATGCTGGGGGTGGCCTTGTTGCAGGCCATGATTAACGAAACAGAAAATGAGACGATTCGGGCCTCCCTAGTGGAGCGAAGAGACGCGATTCTGGCGGGCCAAGTCAACCCGATCGGGGGTTTGGCACACGACGACCAAAACGCGCCATGAATGTCCCATGAATGTCCCATGAATGTAATTGACATCCAAAATTTAACCAAGCGGTTTCCCCTGGGCCTTTTCAAGGGCGGGATCACGGCCCTGGATCGAATCTCAATCCAGGTGGCGCAGGGAGAAGTCCACGGTTTTCTAGGGCAAAACGGGGCGGGCAAGACCACCACGCTAAAGATCATGATGGGGCTTAACCGTCCCACGTCGGGGACCCTCCGTCTGTTTGAGCAGGCGCACGACGATCCTGGCGTGCGCGAACGGATCGGGTACCTGCCAGAGCAGCCCTATTTTTACGACTATTTGACGGCGCGTGAATTTATGACCTTCTATGCGCGGCTCTTTGGGAAGACGCAGTTTGATCCCCACTCCCTTCTTGTTCGGGTGGGCCTAGAAGGGGCTCTCCACAAACGGCTGCGAACATTTTCAAAGGGAATGCTTCAGCGGATTGGCATCGCGCAGGCGCTGATTAACGACCCCCATCTGCTGATTTTGGATGAGCCAATGTCTGGACTGGACCCCGCTGGCCGCATGTTGGTGAGAAACCTGCTCACCGAATTGAAGGCGGCGGGCAAGACTGTGTTCTTAAGTTCCCACATTATCTCGGACATTGAAATGGTCTGCGACCGCGTCACGATCCTGCACCGGGGGAAAATAAAGGCCGCAGGAAAAATCACGGACTTGTTGCGCGGCGCTGCCATCCTGAGCGTCATGACCCTTTCTGGTCTGCGTCCGGAGTCTGTGGATATTCTGAAGTTGCGGGGCCTGGTGGTGTCTGAGGGGACGGAAGGTCTGTCGGTGGAACTCTTCTCCGATGAAGAGGTTGCGGCCGTCCTGGAAATCGCCCGTCAACAGGGGGGACGGCTGGTTTCACTGGTGCCGATGAAGCGCTCCCTAGAGTCATTCTTTATGGAAAAAATTGCGGAGCCGGAATGAAAATCGCAGCCATCGCCTTCAATATGTTCCGGGAGGCCGTGCGGGACAAGGTTTTATTTAATCTCCTCTTTTTTGCGTTGTTGATGATCTTCAGTGCGGGGCTGGGCGGCATGTTGACCGTGGGGGAGCGTGCCCGCGTCATCACCGACATTGGCCTGGCCGCCATGAACATCTTCGGCGTATTGATCGCCATCTTTCTGGGAATCAGCCTGGTGGGGAAGGAGATCGACCGACGCACGATTTACAATATCCTTTCAAAACCGGTGCGACGCTGGGCGTTTCTGCTGGGGAAATATCTGGGCCTTGCGCTGACCCTCCTGATCAATCTCTTGGTGATGGCGGCCGTCTTCGTGCTCCTTTTCAAGCTCATGGACGAGCCGATTCATCCCACGGTCGTTGTGCCGATCGCCATGATTTATCTGGAGCTTCTGGTGGTCATCGCCGTCAGCCTCTTTTTTTCCACCTTTACGACCATGACCCTCAGCGCCATCTTTACACTGGCGATTTATCTGGTTGGACACCTCTCTGGACTGCTGCTCTCAATCACCGAAAAGGGGGCGCCATCGGTGCGATGGCTGGGACAGGCCCTCTATTATCTGCTCCCCAATTTTGAGAATTTCAATTACAAGCGATATGCCTCGCACCTGCTGACGATCCCGAATGGACTGATCGGGTTTAGTATCCTGTATGGTCTGTTCTATATCGTATTTCTCCTCTCCCTCTCCGCACTCAGCTTTCAAAACCGAGAATTTAAATAGTACACGCGAACAAGAATGGGCCACCCCCAACAGAGCGGGGTGACCCATTCGATGCAAGTGGATTGAACCGTGCCGCCGGTTCAGGCCGCCTCAATCCACTGCTCATCCTCATGGAAAGCGGGTGCGGAGCGAAGGCGGCAGAATGGGAAAATTTCGGCGCCGCCACGCAGGGCTGCCTCCGGTTCCTTCTGGGCGCCGAAAGGATGTGCGACACCCATGTCGTAGGCTGCCAGGACAAAGATGAAGAGCGCACCCAGCAGGCCAAAAAGGCCAAACTCCGCAAACCCGCCCCATCCGGGTTCCACGCCTTCGGACGCCGCATCGCCGCGACTCGACTGAGATTGGATGTCCGAAAGCCACGCCATACCGGCTGAATGGGCCGGATGGCGTGCTAAAAACTTCTCCAGATAGGAGGTCGCCAAAGGCCAGTTTCCCATTTTCATTGCCGTGAGGCCCGCGTTGTAAAGAGGCGCCGAAAGGCCGGGGTCCAACCCGATGGCCATCTCAAAACTGAAAAGGGCGTCCTGCCACTTCGCCACTTCATAAAGTTTCATCCCCTGTTCGACCAGCAGGACTGCCGTGGGGTTTGCCCCCGTATCCGGCGACAACAGGGGGGCCGATCCAAAAGCGGTCGGAACCGGAAAGATCGCCACCGCCACCCAAACAACCACTCCATACGCCATGCGTTTCATCGCCTCCTCCTTTTCTCTGGTGTTTTAGAGATACGCCCCGACCGTTTCTGTGGGAGAGAATGACGGCGTCGGTAATGTCACCGCAATAAACGCAACGCCAACCATCATAGGCCCACATGTCCCCCTCTTCAGACATATTCGAGAAGGCGGTAAACCACATCTCCCCGTTACATCGGTTACACTTCACGTCACAGGCTTCCATTTTACAAACCTCCCCGGATAGACAAATGACCCCCTTGCCTATAAATATGAGCAAAAAGAGTGCCGACTTGAAGAAAATAAAAATAGGGCTAAATATCAATATGATGTGAACATGCTGGAAGAGGGGATGGGGAGCTTACGCATTCAAGGTAAGGAAAATCTCCACACGACTGTGGAAAAATGGGGCAATATCGGAAGATTACGGATAGATCAGTGTGGGCCTTGCGGATGGGACAGGTCGTGCTCTTCGTGGTTGGGAAGTCTTCGATAAAGGGTCTTTCGGTCAATGTCCAAAAGCTGAGCCGCCTTGAGCTTGTTGCCGCCGGTCAACCGCACGACATGCCGGATATATTCCGTTTGCATCTCTTCTAGGGGGAGAATTTTGGAGAAGAGCGTCTCAAGACTGGGCATCCCCTCCGGGTCCGTCAGGGTTGCGGGCAGGTCGTCCATGTCGATGACCTCTTTTTGCGCCAGCACCACGGCACGTTCGACCACATGCTCCAACTCCCGAACATTGCCGGGCCAGGCATATTCGGTCAGCAGGTCCAGCACCGCTCGCGTAAATCCAACGATTTGCTTGTTTTTGCCTTGCTGGTCCACATATTTTTTTAAGAAATAATCCGCCAGCAGCGGAATATCTTCCTTGCGTTGCCGCAGTAGCGGTAGATGGACTTCCAAAATATTGAGCCGGTAATACAGATCGTCCCGGAAGCGCTTGTTGCGCACCTCTTCCATCAGATTCTGATTGGTTGCCGAGATGATGCGAATATCCACAGGGATGGTTTTTGTCGATCCCACCCGGCGCACCCGTTTTTCCTGGATACTGCGTAGCAGCTTGGGTTGAAGGCTTAAGGGCACTTCACCGATTTCGTCCAAAAAAAGGGTGCCACCATTGGCTTCCTCGAACATCCCGTGCTTGTCAAAACGGGCATCCGTGAAAGCCCCCCGGACATGTCCGAACAGTTCGCTTTCCAGAAGCGTCTCCGGAATGGCCGCACAATTAATGGCCACAAACGGACCGTTTTCCCGATGGCTGTTGTAGTGGATGGCCCGCGCCACGATCTCCTTGCCCGTTCCACTCTCTCCGGAGATCAGAAGATTGGCGGTGCTTTCCGAGACCTTTCGGATCAGGTGAAAGACATCCTGCATCAGCTTGCTCTTGCCGATGATGCCCAAAAACGGCTGTTCTCGCGCCACCACCTTTCGGAGGTGTACCACCTCCTGCTGCAGCCGAATCCATTCAAACGCTTTCTGAATGACGACGATGAATTCTGCGGTTTTAAACGGTTTGGTGACGTAATCCAACGCCCCCAGTTTCATGCACTCAATGGCGGCCTCCATGGTGCCGAAGGCGGTGATGATGATGATCGCCTGTCCGGGATGGGCCGCCTTCACCCTCTTGAGAAGTTCCACGCCGGAGATGCCCCCCATTTTCACGTCGGTAATCAGGAGATCATGGCTGGCCTCCTCCAACGCTTGCAGGACATCCTCTCCACTTTCCACGGACACTGCGTTATAGCCTTCGCTGTGCAGCATCTCCGAAAGGAGTGCCCGCATCTCCAGATCATCATCCGCCACTAAAATGCTGCCCTTTTGCATCACAACGCCAGCCCCATTTCATGCAGGAAGAGCGAAACCTCTGTCTTCATGGCCAAAAGCCGATCCGCGTGATCGGCCTCAAACCGGAGCACCAGGGCGGGTTGCGTGTTGGAGGCCCGGATCAGCCCCCATCCGCCGTCGCAGAGCATCCGGACGCCATCAATGTCGATCGTCTGATATTTCTTTGAGAAATGAGCGCGGCACCGTTCGACCACCTCAAACTTCAGGGCATCGGGACAGTCTACCCGGATTTCCGGCGTCGTATGGTATTTGGGCAGATGGGCAAAGCCTGCAGAAAGGGGCCGATTCTCCTGCCCCGGTTCCGCCAGGATTTCGACCAGACGGCATGCGGCGTAAATGGCGTCGTCATAGCCAAAATAGCGGTCCGCAAAGAAGATGTGTCCGCTCATCTCCCCCGCCAAAAGGGCGCCCGTTTCCTTCATTTTGGCCTTAATCAGGGAATGGCCCGCCTTCCACATGATCGCGCGCCCTCCCAAACGGGTCACTTCGTCGTATAAAACCTGGGAGGCCTTGACCTCCGAAATAATGGTTGCCCCCGGGTGCGCAGCCAGAATCCGCTCTGCGAAAAAGAGGGTCAGGGAATCGCCCCAGATGATGTTGCCCTTCTCATCCACGGCGCCGATTCGGTCACCATCGCCATCAAATGCCACGCCCACATCGGCCTTCTGTGTCTGGACTTCCGCAATCAGATCGGCCAGATTTTCGGGTACCGTCGGATCGGGATGATGGTTGGGAAAACGCCCATCCGGCTCACAATAGAGTGGAATCACTTCACAGCCCAGCGCCTCTAAAATTTGAGGCGCGATGAACGCCGCCGCACCATTGCCGCAGTCGACCACCACCCGCTTGCGTCGAAGTTTTCCAAAATGCCCCACAAAAAAATCCAGATAGGCCGACAGGAAATCGGAGTGAAAGCTGACCGCACCCTCCCCCATCGCATAATCCCCCTGCTGAATCATCGTTTGGATCTGCTGGATTTGTGCGCCAAAAAGTGTGGTTTTCCCCTGACACAGTTTGAATCCGTTGAATTCCGCCGGATTGTGACTGGCGGTAATCATGACCCCGCCATCCACTTTCAGGTGAAATTGCGAAAAATAGAGCGCAGGGGTTGGGCAAGCGCCGATATCGACCACGTCGATTCCGGTTTCGAGCAGTCCGGACAGGACCGCTTCCCGCAGCGAGGGGCTACTCAAGCGCATATCGTATCCCAGCGCAATGGTTTTCCCGCCCATCCGCCCGATCCGTGTCCCAAAGGCGCGCCCGATCTGGCCTGCGATCGCCTCCGTCAAATCCGTACCATACACCCCCCGAATATCATATTCCCTGAAAATGGACATCTCTATCCTCCAAACCAGCCCAGCAAAAGATCAACCCCCTTCTTTCCAAAGAACAGCAGAAAGGTAACATAGGAAACGGCGACGGTGGCCATCAGATAGCCGCAGAAAATAGCGACGCCGTCCTC
This sequence comes from uncultured Nitrospirota bacterium, assembly GCA_964592995.1. GTDB lineage: Bacteria > Nitrospirota > Nitrospiria > SBBL01 > CAZOFZ01 > CAZOFZ01. The sequence continues at coordinate 7,152 of CAZQIT010000179.1, forward strand.
CTCCATCATTCCCGCAGCCACCAGGACAATGGAAATCGCGGGAAAGCCGTTGGTCAGCGGAATGGGGAGGGGGATCATCAGCAGAAGCGCGCAAACGGTAATGACAATGCCGTTAACGATTTGGAACGATGCCCACTGCTTAAAAAATCGAAATCGGGGATGCAGCACTTTTTCCATGTAACCCGTGACCTTCAGGGCGGCCCCGATCGTTTTCTCAAGGACCCTATAAGGGATCCGCTTGTCCAGGAGTGTCTTGGGAAGCCAGGGACGTTTGCGCAGGGCAATCCGGCATCCGAACAGGGCCAGAATGATGCCGAAGGGGATCGACAGACCGGGGAGTGGAATCGGGGTGCAAAACGGAAAGGCCAGCAGGAGGACCATGACGTCAAACCCCCTTCCGTACAGGATGCCGATCATCTCCCGAAGCGTGATGGCGTCGCCGGAGGCATGATCCAGAATTTTCCGCAGATCGTCAGACAGGCGTGCAGGGGGATGTTGTTGTGCGAGAGGGGTCACGATGTCCGTGCGTTGGAACAAGCGGGGAGACAATCCGTCTCCGTCTGATGGAACACGGCGCACCCTAACACTGTTGACCGGCAGAATCAAGGGAGTGGGCCTTTCTTTGACAAGATATGGAGCATCTCTACGCCGGCCCCGAATTGACACTTTTTTTAATGTTGTGTTAGAAGTATTCTGGATTTGAGCGGGGAGGCGTCCGATGTCGGGTCATTCCAAGTGGGCCACTATAAAGCATAAGAAGGGGGCGGCGGATGCCAAACGGGGCAAGGTCTTCACCAAGATTATCCGGGAGATGACGGTGGCCGCCCGAATGGGGGGGGGAGACCCGGACGGAAATCCCCGTCTGCGAACGGCCATCCTCAAGGCCAAAGAGGTCAACATGCCGGCCGATAACATGAAAAAGGCGATTCAGCGGGGCACGGGAGAGTTGCCCGGCGTGCAATACGAAGAGCACACCTACGAAGGATATGGTCCGGGGGGGGTGGCGCTGCTGATCGAAGCGACCACGGACAATAAAAACAGGACCGTCTCCGAAATTCGATATCTCCTTTCAAGGCATGGCGGCAGCATGGGGGATGCGGGTTCCGTGGCCTGGATGTTTGAAAAAAAAGGATACCTGACCTTTTTGCGGACGGGGGTTGATGAAGAGCAGTTGATCTCCCTGGCCCTTGACGCAGGCGCGGAAGATGTCCGTTCGGACGACCCCGATCTCTACGAGGTACTCACCCCGCCCACAGCGCTGGAGTCGGTCAAAAAAGCCCTGCTGGACGCTGCGCTGACTCCGGCCTTTTGTGAAATCACCTTCCTTCCTAAAAACTATATCCACCTGGAGGGGAAAGAGGCGGAACAGATGCTCCGTCTCACGGAGGTCCTGGAGGATCATGATGACGTCCAGAAAGTCCATGCCAATGGGGATATTCCGGACGAAATAATGGAGGCCGCTGCGTCATGAGTGGAATGCGGATGAAAGGGTGGGGATGGATCATTCTGGCGCTGCTGATCTCATGCACCTCCGTAGAGGCCAAAAAAGAGCGGTACTACAAGCAGGGTGTCGAGTATGCAGCGGCGGGGAAACATGCGGAAGCGATCATCGAATTTAAAAATGTGGCAAAGCTTGACCCGAACCACACGGACGCCAAATATCAGATGGGCCTGGCCTACCTCAATTTGGGCGGCCTGCCCAATGCCCTGCAGGCCTATCGTCTCCTGAAAGAAACGGTTGATAAAAAACCCGATCTTTGGGATGCGCAGGCAAAGCTGGGGGGGCTGTATCTGGCATCCAACGATCTGAAATCGGCGAGGGAAAAGGCGGAACTGATCCTGAAGCATGATCCGAATGATCTGGATGCCCGGCTGATTCTGGCTAGAATCCATCAACGGGAGAACCGCCTTTCCGAGGCGGAGGCTGCGTACAGACAAATTCTGGTTCTGGACCCGAAGCGGCTCTCCACCTATTACGATCTCTCTAGCCTTTACCTTCAGAAAAAAGATGTCGCCAGCGCGGAGTCTGTGCTGAAGACCGCCTTGTCCGTGAACTCCGGCTCTGTGGAGACCCATCTGGCCTTCGCCACGCTCTATCAGGTGACCGATCAGGCCCCCCAGGCGGAGGCACACTACTTGAAGGCCATCTCCATCGCCCCCCAAAACAAGAGTCTCTATTATCTTCTATCGGGTTTCTATCTCAAGGAGAAACGGATTGTGGATGCGGAGGCCAAACTTTCGGAGGCGGCGAAGTTGGATCCGACCGATCCAGAGCCGCTCATCGTGCAGGCGGACTTTCAACTTCGTCAGGGAAAGTTGCAGGAAGCCGAGAAATTATTGCTCCGCGCCAAAGAGATCAAGCCGGATGCGCTCCCCGCCAAAAAGAAGCTGGCTGCGCTTTATGTGGCCCAATTCAAAAAGAAAGAGGCGGAATTGATTCTGGCCGAGATTTTTGCCAAAAACCCCAATGATCCAGATGGGCTTTTCTATCAAGGCAGGCTGTTGCTCTCGGAAAAGAAGGGTGAGGCGGAGGATTTGTTCGCCCGGGTGATTCGCACGGAGCCGGCCTATCCGATGGTCCACTATTTCATGGGTCTTTCACATCTGCTCAACAAAGACCTTCAGCAGGCGAAGGCCTCTTTCTCAAAGGCCATTGAACAGAATCCGCAGGACATTCCCGCGCGGCTGGTGCTGGCCGAGTTGTACTTTCAATCCCGTGCATACGATCTGGCCACCACCGAAGTGGATGTGGTCCTGCGGCAGGTGCCCAACAATGTCCAGGCGCATCTGCTTCGGGGCAATCTGTCCTTCCTGCAAGGTGATGTAAAGAGAGCAGAGGAGGCATACCAAAAACTGGTGACACTTTCACCCGACGACGCCATCGGATATTTCAAGCTGGGCACGCTTCGGCGGGCACAGAAGAAAGATGCGGAGGCGCTGGGCCTTTTTGAAAAGGCGTTGTCACGGAATCCTAAACAGATTGAGCCACTGGTGCAGATGGTCGGGATTGACCTGGCCCACGGACGAGAGGGGGAGGCATTCCAGCGGGTGCATGCGCAGATTGTGGCGGCCCCACAGGGGGCCTTATATGTGCTCCTCGCCAGACTTTATATGACGAAGAAAGAGAGCCAGAAGGCGGAAGAGAGTCTGATGAAAGGGATTGAATTCGACCCCAACGATCTGGCGGCCTATCTGGCGCTGGGGCAGCTCTATGTCCAGGAAAAACGGTTTGATCAGGCCATTGCCAAGCTGGATGAGGCGCTGGCGCGCAAGCCCGATACCCTTTCGATCTATATGCTAAAGGGGGTCATTTATGACGCTCAGACGCAGCCCAAAAAAGCGCAGGTGGAATATGAAAAGGCGCTCCAGATCAATCCCCAGTTTGCCCCGGCCGCCAATAATCTGGCCTGGATTTATGCGGAGCAGGGTGGCAATATCGACCGCGCCCTCACGCTGGCCCAAATGGCCAAGGAACAATTTCCCGACGATCCCTCCGTTTCGGACACCCTGGGCTGGATTTACTATAAAAAGAAATTCTATTTGAAGGCGGTCGCACTGCTCAAGGAGAGCGCCGAGAAATTGCCTCAGAATTTTGAGATTCGCTATCACTTGGGCATGGCCTACGAAAAGAGCGGGGATCACGTCCTCGCCAAAGAGGCGTTGACGGAGGCCCTGAAGTCCGAGGTTCCTTTTCCGGGGATCGAAGTGGCACGGGAGACATTGAAGGCCCTGCAATGACGGAATTGCGCCCACGGACTTATCCGGACATGGTCTGCTTTGGTTTCCTGATGTTCTTCTCCGGCGTCATCGATCTTTACCTCATCGCCGCCAACCCGCACTACAATCTGCCTGTTTTTGGCGTAACCTTTACCGGCCCGATGGGGTGGCTTATCAAGTTGATTGCCCCGCCGATTCATTTTATTTCCGGCTATGGCGCCATCCGAGGACGAAAATGGGCCTATCCGCTGCTCATGATCTATTCGCTGTATGGGCTGATGAGCGCCGCAGTCAACCGCCTCAGCCTTCCCCCGCCCCATCGCATCCGCACCGTCTTCATGGTCGTCACGCTCTTTTTCGTGGTCTACCTCTACGCCAGACGAGACCACTTCCATCAATAAGCCGTCTTATGCTGGTCTCTTTTCTGCTCCAGACCGACCACCAGGGCATAAAGGGTTCGAAGGGTTGGCGTGGCAATTTCGTGTTGCGTCCCCAGGCGAACGATGTGACCCACCAGCGACTCAATCTCGGTCGGCTTCCCATTCTTGTAGTCTTCATACATGGAGGTATGGAAGTCTCTGAAGGTGATGGATGCGGAGAGCGTCTCCTCAAGGATCTCCGCGCGGAGTGAAACCCCCTCTGTGGTCGCGACGGCTGCGACCTCTGCAACACCCTGACGGACGATCTCCGAAAGCGGCGGCGAGTCCAAAATCAGCCCAATCGGGTGATCCAGAATGACCGAAAGGGGATTAAATGTGGCGTTCCAACAGAGTTTTTCCCATTTTGCGCGGCGGATATGGCGGGTCATATTACAGGGGATATGAGCGTCTGTAAAAAGGCGATGAATCTGTTGTACCCGCAGGCTTTCTTCTCCGGAAGTCTCCCCGATGGCGATGTTCCCGCGTCTGAAATGCTCCACCACTCCCGGACCCGCCAGTCGGGAAGTGACATAGGTCACTCCCTCCACCACACAATCTTTTGAAAAAAAAGCGCGTATCCGTGCTTCATTGTCCACCCCATTTTGGAGAGTGAGCAGCGTGGCCCCTTGGTGCACCAGAGGCGCTATGGCTTCGAGGGCGGCGGGAAGGTCATAACATTTAACGGCCAGCAGGATCAGGTCTGCCGGGGTATCTGGAGAGACCTGGTGGATCAGGTGAGGATGGACGATAAACCGACCCTGTCGGGTGTCCGTGCTTCGGATTTCAAGGCCGTGATCGGCGATCCTAGCCTGTGTGTCGGGACGCACAAGGAAGGTGACATCCGCACCGGACTGACAGAGAAGGGCGCCAAAAAAACCACCTACCGCCCCGGCGCCGACAACGACGATTTTTTGGAACAGGCCACAGTCAGGGAGTGGGTTCATTTATGATGGGTGAGATCAGACAGGTGTTGATGCGTTGAACGAAGTCGTCCCAGTCCAGCTTCTCCTCCGCGGTATGCACCAGTCGGCCCTGCCGATAGAAGTGTGATGTGGGAAACGTTTCAAACGTATAACGCTTCTTGATCTCACGACAGGCGCCGGGAACATGCATTCGGGCCTTTCCGAATTTGATGGCTGCGCCATAGTGTTCGGCAGCCCGTTGCAGAATCGGATCAAACGCCGCGCAGGGGACGCAGGAAGCAATCCCAAAAACGACCACGGATGCGGGCGCATCCAAAAACAGGCCGTAGTTTTGATCCGTAACATCCAATACGGCTTCGGGTGGGACTGCTTCCTGATCGTTCATTATGGGTTGTCCCGTCGGGGGCCATCCGTCTGACAGGGACGGTGAGAGGGGATTGTCTCTCAGGCGAGGGCCTGCACGGCCTGGATGATCTCGTTGTTATCCCGTGCGGTGAGGATTTCCTGCACTTTCTTATATTGCACAACGCCGTTCTTGTCGACCACGACGGTCGCCCGTTTTCCGATATTGGCCTCTTCCAGATAAAGACCATATTGCTTTACGGTTTCACGTTTGATATCGGAAAGGAGACGATGCTTTAATCCCAACGCATCGGCCCAGGCCTTATGAGACCAGGTGGAATCAATGCTGATGCCCAGGACTTCTGTGTTATTGTCCGAAAATTTCGGAAGGTCGTTCGTGAAGCATTTGTTCTCGTTGGTGCAAACAGGGCTCCAATCCAGCGGATAGAAGGCCAGCACCACATTTTTTGTTCCCTTATAGTCGCTGAGACGCACTTCTTTCTGGTCCTGATCCTTCAGCGTAAAATCCGGTGCCTGCTGTCCAACTTCAATTTCTTGACTCATGATATGATCCTCCTGATTTTCGATAATGGTCTCCATGATCGTCTCAACGTTCGTCTCAACGTTTTGCTCAAAATAAACGTTCCATTTTGTAGCACAGTATTCAGCCGAGGGTCAAGGTTTCCGGACTCGGCCACAACATAGAGGAGAAAAGCGATGGAAAAAATATACAAAAGTGATGCGGAGTGGAAAGGGCGTCTCACACCGGAACAGTTTCGTGTCTGTCGGGAAAAGGGGACGGAGCGGGCGTTTACCGGAGAGTATGCCGTCGCTAAAGAGGACGGTGTCTATCGGTGTGCCTGCTGCATGGGCGCACTGTTTGACGCCACGCGAAAATTTGATTCTGGCACCGGTTGGCCCAGTTTTTGGTCGCCCCTTTCCGATGCCGCCGTCACATTGGAGGCCGATGACAGCCTGGGCATGCGGCGGGTGGAAGTGCTGTGCAGTCAGTGTGACGCGCATTTGGGGCATCTCTTTGACGACGGCCCCGCGCCGACCGGACAACGCTATTGCATCAATTCCGTCGCATTGAAGCTGATGAAACGGGCGTGATCTCAAGTTGGGGCTGCAAGTTTCCCAAGCTCCCCCAAGTTCCTAATTGAAGCGCCATTTTAAGTGTTTGCGTTTCGTTCCGATAAGTGTCAGCATGGATGCGTGGCCCCCGCCTGAATATGGGGCCGCGCATCTGCCGTCTGTGTCCACAAGGTCATTCGGTTTGACAGGGGGTCTGTTTTTTGCTAGGTTGCCCTGTTTTTTCTCCCACAGACAGGGGCGTAATGGAGGATCAATCGTGAAGCAGGGGGGCAATATAAACGTGAAGAGATGTTCTACATTCGGAGCGCAGTCGGCTTTCTTTTGGGTTCTTCTTCTCTCCTTGGCGCTTTTCATGCCTGCCTGCGGCGGGGGTGGGGGGGGCGATTCTTCCGGCGGGGATGGCGATAATAACGGCGATGGCGATACGGGCGGTACCGGCGGTATCGGTGGCACGGGTGGAACCGGTGGCGATCGGATTGATTTGAGTTTTGGTAAAGATGGCGGAGTGGTGACCCCTTTTGGCACGGGGGGTGATTCCGCCAATGCCGTCGCCATTCAGGCCGACGGAAAAATCGTTGTTGCAGGATATGTTGGTAACCCGACAGGCGGTCAGGATCAGGATTTTGGCGTCGTGCGCTATAGCAAAGATGGCATCTTAGACAACAGTTTTAGCGGTGACGGGAAAACCAACACCGTCATCTCTGCCAACAGCGGGGCCAGCGCCGTCGCCATTGACACAAACGGTAAAATTGTTGCGGCGGGGTGGGCGTCTAACGAAGGCACGGGGGTGAATGAAGTGGCCCTAGTGCGGTATAATAAAGCGGATGGCAGCTTGGATAGCACATTTGACGGCGACGGCATTGTGACCACTGCGGTGATCGCAAATGAAACCAGCGAGGCCAGTGCGGTTGTCATGCAGTCCGACGGGAAGATTCTCGTGGCGGGCTGGGCGGCCTCGGCGGCCCCGGCTTCCGGCGATTTATTTGCCGTGCTGCGATATAAGGACAACGGCAGTCTGGACACCACATTTGGAGGCGGCGACGGAATTGTCACCACGCCGGTGGGTGTGGATGGGCAGGCCAACAGCCTTGCCGTTCAGGGTGATGGTAAAATTGTTGTGGCCGGCTTTTCATATACCAATGATGTGGTTGGGGGTGATTTTGCGCTGCTCCGCTACGATGCGGATGGATTGCTGGATACGACATTCGGTACGGGTGGGATGGCCATTCTGGACATCGGAAGCCCCACGGATCAAATCCGTGGGATTGCGCTTGATCCACTTGATAAAATTGTGGTGGTTGGCACGACATCAAAAAACGGAGCGGGTGATTTTGCGGTGGTGCGCTACAGCAAAAACGGGACACTGGATACAGGTTTTGGCGACGCGGGCATGCGGGTGGAATCACTGGGTGTGGGCGATGACGAGGCCTTTGCCGTGGCCATTCAATCCGATGCGTCCATCGTGGTGGTGGGGTCGTCCTCTACGGGCAGCTATGACGATATTGCCCTGGTCCGTTTCGACTCGAATGGCAAGCTGGATACAACTTTTGGGAGTGGTGGCCGTGTCATCACCCCCATCGGCAAACAGGATGACGTCGGCAACGCCGTGGCCATTCAGAGTGATGGCACGATCGTTGTGGCCGGAAGGGCTTGGAACGACACGAACAACGACGACTTTGTGGTTGTTCGCTACCTCCCATAATCCATAGGCAGGCGCCGATCCCCCCACTCGCAGGGGGTCGCACCCCTTCTTCATTCAGATCGGTTGTAATCAGACGGCGGGGCGATATGTCGCCCCGCCGTCGTTTTTGAAACCGTCTCCACATCCGGATCCCCGCCTGATTTCTTGACGCTTTTCAGAGCGTGTGGTACTTTCTAATGTGTCATCGTGGTTGGGATGGATTTTTGCGTACCCGGAGTATGTGGGTGCTCCCGATCGTGTTTTAGAGAAATAAGGAGGCGGTGTTGGTTGCCGACAAACGCGAACTGATAGATCGGGCCCAGAAACTGGCATCTCGGGGTCTGATTGATAAAGCGATCTCGGAATGGCAAAAGCTGTTTTCCGGAACGCAGAATGATGGGGATATTCACAACACAATCGGTGATCTCCATTTAAGAGCCAATCGCAGCGATGCGGCGATTTCTGCCTATTTGAAAGCTGCGGACGTTTTCCAAGCTTCCGGTTTTGAACTGAAGTGCGCCGCCCTGCTTAAGAAAGTCATCAAAATTGATCCCTCCCGGATGGATGTGTGTGAGAAGCTGGCCGATGTCCATGCGGATCGTGGATTAGTCGGCAATGCCGCTTCCGACTATCTCAAGGTTGTAGACTATTATACACAGCGTGGTGAGTATGAGGCGGTTCTGTCGGTTTATCAAAAACTCTCCCGTCTTGATCCGAAGTGTGCAGAAACGCACCTCAACATGGCCGAGACCTGTCAAAAGTTGGGGCTTCTGGAAAAAGCCGTTGTGTCATGCGAGAGGGCGCTCTCCCTCTACGAAGACCGGCAACTAACGGAAGTCGTCCGTCAACGGATTGAGCAAATCCTGAAAACCGTGCCACACACAAGCCATATCCCGGAGAGACGCTCTCCCCCTTCGCAGGAGAGCGTCTCTTCCCTGTCGGATCGGATGCAGGCGGCGCTGCGGGTCGATGACTGGGAAGGCGCACAAGAAATCATCAAAGTGCTGACCGAAGTGCCGGAGGTTCAGTTCCGATTCCTGTCCGAGTGGTTTGATGTCTCCCTTCGGAAGAATGTCGTTTCAAGGGCGTTTCTTGTGCTTCACAAGGCTCTCCTGATTGCGGAGAGGCATCCGGCCTGCCTGGGTGAGGCCCAAGCCCTGCTTCGGCGTTATGTTGAGGCCTGTCCGGATCAACTCTCGGCTCAGGAATTATTGGCCGAAACGTTGGAAAAGTCGAGAAACGTTAAGGAAGCTGGCCCGGTGTACTCTAAAATTATTTCCCTACTGCTGGCGCAGGGGGCGGCCTCGGATGCGACCACATACTACGAAATGATGAAAGTAAAATATCGCGATCAAGCCCTGGCCTGGAAGGATCAGTTTGAACCGGTTGCCCCACACGTTGTATTCGAAGAGGGGACTTTCCCTGTGTTTGTCGAGGAGCCGGAGACAGGACCAGAGCTGGAGCCTGTCGATGTGGCGGAACCGCTCCCCCTCCCCGAAGCAGATGAGGCGGAACGGGGGAAAGACTCCGCTGAGGTTCTGTTTAACAGCTACTTGACGGAAGCGGATGTCTATGCCAAGTACAAACTATACGGTAAGGCCGCAGAGCAACTTCGATCTCTTGTCCGGTTGGCACCGATGCGGGTTGAGCCGTATCTTCGGTTGAAGGACATCTATCTCCATGAAGAGATGGTTGAGCAGGCGGTCGAAGCCTGTATGGCCCTTCTGCAGATTTATGAAGCGCAGGGGGCGGACGATCAAAAGCAGGCCATGTTGGAGGCGCTCTCAGAGATGGACCCGGAAGGTGTCTATCACGCGCGGCGAGTCCTGGAGCAAGACAACGGCGCAGAACAGCGTGAAACCCGCGAAGTACGCATGGAGGATGGGGTGGAGACAGTATCCGGGATGGGGGTAGAGGCAGGGGTCGTACCCGAGATGTCCGAAACGACGCCAGACGCCTTTGTAGCACAAGATGATGCAGGGGGTCTTCTGGAGCAGAGTCTCCCGGGATGGGTTTCCAGAAGCTTCGTCGAAGCCGTTTTAATCCGTTCTGAAAAGTCATCCATCCGCAAAGCCTCGGAAGAGTCGGCACCAGACCCGACCGAAGACCCGACCGACGGTGCGCCCGACGGCGCGCCCGACGAATCTCTCAAACTGGAAGATGAATTCAAAGCCCTGAAGGACGTGCTCACTTTTAAAGATCAGGTCGCGTTGTTTCAGGGCGTCACGGACGTATGCAGCATGAACGGAGAACTGCAGCCGGAGTTGCCCTGCGATCCTCTCTTGGTCCCTTCATCTATCCTTCAGGAGACGGAAGTGTCGGCACCGGAGATGTCCGATCCGTCCGATCTTGGGAGTCGGACGGGTCCCTCACTTTCCACTGTGGCGGTAAAACGCAAGAAGAAGAACATCTCATATCTGTAGGTCATCAACGCGGGACATCTGGGGAGGGGAGCATGGGATACCTTGATTTTTATAATTTGAAAGAGCAGCCGTTTAACATCTCCGTGGACGATCGATTTTATTTTAATAGCCAGCAACATGCCAGGGCGATGATGAAGCTGAGGTATGCTGTGGAGGAACGCAAGGGACTGGCCGTGCTGGTGGGCGAAACGGGCACCGGAAAAACGACCCTAGCCAGGAAAGTGTTGGAGGAATTGGAAGAATCCGAATATGAGGCCGCGCTCCTGGTCGTCATGCATCCCTCCGTCACGGCCGAATGGGTTTTAAGGAAGGTGGTGTCTCAGATGGGGGTTCCAAATCCGAGTCAGGATCGAAACGACCTGATCGGACAACTTTATGGCCGCCTTATGGAAATCCATGATTCAGGAAAAAAATCGGTGGTGCTGATCGACGAGGCGCAGATGCTTCAGCGTCGTGAAATCATGGAGGAACTTCGCGGTATTTTGAACATCGAGCCGGACGGGGCGAAACTGATTACCTTCGTCCTGTTTGGACTTTCCGATCTGGACCTCGCCCTTGCCTCGTACAAACCGCTCCAGCAATGCGTCGCGATCCGCTGTCTGTTGCAATCACTGTCCGGAGAGATGATACAGCAATATATCCAAAGCCGCCTGGAGGTGGCGGGTTCGACCCGTGGATTATTCACGGTCGATGCGTTGGCCCAAATTTCAAAACACTCCAACGGTATTCCCCGCCTGATCAATACCATCTGTGATAACGCCCTTCTGGAAGGCTTTTTGACGAAACAGCCTCTCATTGGGGTGGAGATCGTCCAAAGCGTGGTGTTTGACCTCCACCTGGTTGGCGTAGACCCGCCCCCCACCTGAGACCCCCCGCACGACTGCACAACACGCACAAAAATAACGTAAAAATCGGGCAATCTGCCAGACGGTTGGCCATGCTGGGGATCGGTATCGGTGAGTTGGTTTTGTTGCTGGTGCTGGCTTTTATCGTCATCGGGCCGGATAAACTGCCTCAGATGGCCCGTGATCTGGCCCGTTTGTTCCACAAAATAAAGCAGATTACCGAAGAGGCCCGCACGGAGATTGAGAAAGACGGGCCATGAAGCCGATGTCCGTGAAACCCATGTCGATGACGGGCCACCTTCAGGAGCTTCGCAGCCGCCTGATCGCGTCGGTTCTTGCGCTTCTGATCGGCTGGAGCGTGGCCTTTTATTTTTCGGATCGGATTCGGGAGGGTTTGGGGCATTCGCTGAATGTGCCGCTAATCTTCCTCTCTCCTGAAGAAGCCTTGTGGGCCGACTTGAAGGTCTCGCTTTTTGTCGGTTTCCTGGTGGCGCTGCCGATTATGCTGTATCAGGTCTGGCGGTTTATCTCCCCAGGACTCCTCCCCGAAGAACGGAAGGCGTATCTCCCCCTCCTCTTTCTAACCGCCTTCTTTTTTTTACTGGGCGTGGGTTTTGCCTATGGCGTCGCCATTCCTTTTGCCGTTCGTTTTCTGGTCGACTACGGACGTCAACGGGGTGTGACGCCCCAACTGTCCATCTCCATGTACGTCGATTTTCACCTCAAGTTTCTGATTGCATTTGGTCTGGTGTTCGAACTGCCGGTGGCCATGATGTTCTTCGGAAGGACCGGTCTGCTGACCCCCGCATTCCTTGCGCACAACCGCAAATACGCCATTCTCCTAGCCTTCTTCATCGCGGCGGTGCTAACCCCCACGCCGGATATCTTCAACCAATGCCTGATGGCCATTCCCTTGATCCTGCTGTATGAAGCGGGCATCCTGGCCATTCGCATCTTCGGGAAAAAACCCGCCTTCTGACGGATCCGTGCTGAGCGCAATTAGAACGCCTCGTTGAAGGCGACATCGCCGGTGACGCCAATCTGATAGGCCGAGACACGGCGCTCGAAAAAATTGGCCAGCTCCTGCACGTCTTGCAAGTCCATAAAACGGAACGGGTTCTTTGATCCAAAGATCGGCGCGATGCCCAGCGCCACCAGGCGCTGATCGGCGATGAACTCCAGGTATTGCCGCATCTCCCGAAACGACAGCCCCGCCACCCCCTGATCCAGCACATCTCGCGCAAAGGCCATCTCGCAGGCCACCGCCTCCCGCATCATCGCCACCACCTGTTCCGTGAGGTCCGCATCAAACAAGGCTGGCGACTCCGCGCGCGCGGTGGCGATGACCTCGTAGGCAAACCCAATGTGGGCGCTCTCGTCCCGGAAGACCCAGTTTGTTCCGGCGGCCAGGCCGTTGAGCAGGCCCTTGGAGCGCAAAAAATAGACGTAGGCGAACGCGGCGAAAAAGAACAGCCCTTCGATGCAGGCCGCAAAGCAGATGAGATTCAGCAGAAATCGCTGCTTTTCCTGTGGGGTCGAAAGGTCGGTCAGCGTGTTGATGGAGTCGATCCATTTAAAACAAAAGTCGGCCTTCTGCTTGATGGACGGGATGGTGTCGATGGCAGAAAATGCCTCGGCGCGCAGCCGTGTGTCGGGGATGTAGGTGTCGAGCAGTGTGAGGTAGAACTGCACATGCAAGGCCTCTTCGTAGAGTTGGCGCGAGAGGTACATCCGCGCCTCCGGCGCATTGATGTGTTTGTATAAATTCAGCACCAGGTTGTTCGATACAATCGAGTCACCCGTGGCAAAGAAGGCCACCAGGCGGTGGATGAGGTGCCGCTCGGCAGGGGTCATTCGCGTGCGCAGGTCGGTGATGTCGGTGGAAAAATCGACCTCCTCCACGGTCCAGGTGTTCTTGATCGCCGCCTTGTACATCTCAAAAAAGACGGGATAGGCCATGGGCCGCAGCGTGAGATTAAATCCGGAATCCAGAATCATGGGGGTCAGAGTTTCTCCATTTTAATCTCAATGGTGTCCGGGCTGAAGTCTTGCTCGTTGGGCCACACAATCGTCCCATATTCAAGCGTTGCCCGTTTGAAGTAATGATCGTCTTTTAATTCTGTAAAGATTCCTTTTTCGAGGTAGGGAATAACATCGAAGATTCCAGTCTTTCCGGTGGACAACGTCACCTTGATCTTGTGCTCCGGCAGGATTTCAAAGTCGATCACGTCTGGCGACATTTCAACCCTATTTCAGCGGTTCGATCTTAAATGGGGATTGCCCTCAACGATCCGTTACATGCCTTTTGCCTTCACGGAACATGGCGCACTGATGGCCGCCAATGTGCTCAACAGTATGCGCGCCATTACCATGAGTGTAGAAATCGTTCTGGCGTTTGTACGTCTGCGCCGTTTAGCGCTTTCCGTAGAAGATCTGACCAAAAAGGTAGATGAGTTGGAACAGGGATTCCAATAGCATGGCAACATTGACAGATTCCGTGCTGCCTATCTCACGTTCTCCATGTCTGTCAGTTTAGCCTGATTCTCTTCGACATCAATCCCTTGTGCAATGAGTGTCTGAAGCACCGTATAAAATCTTTCTGCTGCCTCGGCCTTAGATATTTTGTTTCCGACCTCATTAAACAGACGAAAGACCTCCTCGTATGCCGTTCTTGCGGCATCAAGAGTGCTCTGGTTATATCCGTTTATCTTAGATAGCATTTCCTGAGCTTTGCCAAAACTAAATAGCGTATCGGCGTAGCTTGCCCAGTCTTGTAAGTTCTTGTAATGCTCCGCTGCGTTCTGAAGTGCTTCTGTGGCAAGCTTAAAGTTCGTCTCAGGATCCACTCCGGTAGCCAGCACCTTGTAGGTTACTCCAAGACTATTCTGGAGCCTAGCGTAACCGGCCCAGTCCTGTAAGTTCTTGTAATGCTCCGCTGCGTCCTGAAGTGCATCTGCTGCGAGCTTCAGGTTTTTTACTGGTGCTACTCCGTGCATAGCCATCATCTGATAGGTTGTCGCAAGCCCCTCTTTGCCACTAGCGTAGTTTCTCCAGTCCTGTAAGTTCTTGCAATGCTGTACTGCATCCTGAAATGCATCTAGGGAGTATTTGAGGTTCGTCTCTGGCTCTACCCCGTGTTCAGCCAATGCACGATAGGTTAGCCCGAGACTTTGCTGGGCACTAGCGTAACCTGCCCAGGCCTGTAAGTCCTTGTAATGCTGCGCTGCATCCTGAAGTGCGTCTTTGGAGTATTTGAGGTTCGTCTCTGGCTCTACCCCGTGCATAGCCATCATCAGATAGGTTAGCCCGAGACCCACCTGGGCACTAGCGTAGTAACCTGTCCAGTCTTGTAAGTTCTTGTAATGCTGCGCTGCATCCTGAAACGCATCTGTGGCAAGCTTCAGGTTCTTTTCCGGCTCCACCCAGCGGGTAACTAGGGTTATGTAGACCCCCCCAAGACTATTTCTAGCTCTGGCGTATTCAGTCCAGCTCTCCTCATCCTTAAACCGCTCGGCTGCGTCATGAAGTGCTTCTGTGGCAAGCTTGAGATTCTTTTCCGGCTCTACCCCGCGTTCAGAGAACGCTAGGTAGGTTACCCCAAGACTACTTTGGACTCTGGCGTATGAGTCCCAGTTCTTGTCACTCTCAAAAATTGCTAATGCCTTCTTAAGTCCATCGTATGCCTTTTCCAAAAGCTCCGATTTTCTAGATGTTCCATATTGGTTTAAATACGCAAAACTCACATAACCATGGATAACTCCCAACTCTATTGCTTGTGAATGACCTAGATTGATAAGCCGTTCTAGCGGGATAGCGGCCTCTTCCCACTGTTGTTGCATCATACGACTCAAAGCAATTACAAAAAGCCCTAGTTGTAGTTGTGTAGAGAGGCTTACCGTCCCTGGCAGTGGGCTGATCGTCTGACGAGTAGAGATTTCCATTGCGGGAGATAAGACTATGGTTGTTACCGACTGTCTCGTCGGCCCCAGCGGTTTGACCATGGTAATCCTCCGGTGGGATTCATTCTGCCCCTCGGATGGTCCATTCACATCTCCCCAGATAACTATTGACGCGTTGTAATCTTTACCCAGTCGCATCGCTTCTGCTTCTCTCTCTTTTTGTGTGGCTTTAGGAATACCTACAGGAAGAGCACGTACTTCAACCATGTTTTGAAAGTTTTGTTTCTCCCGAGAAATGAGGTATTCCATGTTATTAACAAGATTGCTCTGGGCCCTATGTGATGAGGAATCGTCACCAGTAATCCTCGCCACCCAAATGCCAATTCGTCCCTCAGGGGTGCGGCCTTCCTTCGGCCCCTTGGCAATAGCTTTCAACTTGACGTAGGCGAGGTGATCT
>CAZQIT010000180.1:0-10135 GCA_964592995.1 uncultured Nitrospirota bacterium
GGCTTATTTGCACAGGCCGTCATCCACAACAAACAGAAGAGGAGAATCCCAACTTTCATCCCTACGACGGTTTGATCTTTCCGGATCGCAATGCCTCCAACGCCTTTTTAATCATTTCCGCCTCTTGTGATCCCGGCGTTAATGCGCGAAAGGCCTCTGTCCATGAGGTCTCGGCCTCTTCAACGCGTCCTATCTGTACCAAGGCCACACCACGCCCCCAGAGCAAAGAGGGGTCTTGCGGCGAAATAATCAGCGCTTTATCAAAATGGGATAGCGCCTCGTCGGCAATCCCCGGCTCTCCCGGCGAATGTGTGCGAAGCAGAATCTCTCCCAGAGAGGCATGCGCATTGGGATTGCGTTCATCCAATTCCAATACCTTTTGCCATGTTTTTTTAGCATCCTCCAAGCGATCCAAAGCCATATAAGACCGACCCAACATCATTTGCCCATTTAAATCATTTGGGTTTTCCTTTAGCCTGCTTTCTAAGCGGGCCACCATCTTAACAGGGTCTGGCATCCCCGAAGGGGGCGGACTCGCTTCTCCAGATGAAGATGCAATCTGCGCCTTATTAATCTTTCCGTGTACCAGGGTGGATACCCCCACAGAAAACGCAACAATCCAAATCCCCATCCCCAGCATCAACCCCCATGGCCTTGTGAGTGGCATCGGCTCTTCTATCTTTCCCAGCGGCCCAACAAGGTCGCTAATACCGCCGGGGGGCGGCCCCCCCAGGAGGGTCAGTAGGCGATGTTCTTGTGTTGTCTTGATACGATTGTAATCCTCCACAGACAACTTTTCTTGCGCATAGTCTACCTCTAATTCTGACAATGTCCGTAACAAGGCATTTTTCTCAATTGCCAAACTGACTTGCTGTTCGTCTAAAATCGCTTCTTCTCCCATCAAGATAGGCCGCTTTACAAAACGCGCTAATGGATAGAGTAATACAATGAGGATTATTACCAACATCAATCCTGCGATAATCGAAAATGTCATTTTTCTCCTTCGTGATAAGACCGTAGTGCCTCTGCAATTTTTTGTCGTCCTGCATCATCAATAGGGGAAATCTCCAAAGGGGTTGCGGGCGAGCTTTGGGCAATCCAAGTGCGAATTTTTCGATAGATCAGAATACCAGCAACAATCAAGAGTATAAACGGCCCAAACCAAATCAGGTAGTTGATTCCGCGGAGCCGCGGTTTTAGTACAATAAAGTCACCATAGCGGCTGATGAAATAGGCGCGAATCTCATCACCAGATTGTCCGGCGATGACGCGCTCTTGAACAATCGCACGCATCTGCAATGCCAGTTCTGCGTTTGATTCCCAAACAGATTCCGACTGACAAACTGCGCAACGAAGTGTTTTAGAAATCTCTCGAACCTTGATCTGCACTTGTTCTTCCGAGAGAGGTGCTGAAAAGAGTATGGAAGAAAACGACAGAACGAAAATAAAAGTTAATACAATTTTAATAGCACCTCTCATCAGCAAAATAAAATCCTCCGCATCTTTCTTATTTAGCAATATGCTATATCATATCGTGTTATTTATGCAACAACATTTACATTCGGCTGTCGAATTTGACATCCGCCCCCCAGTGATTACTCAAAGATTTCGGAAAGTGGGATTTGCAGATCAGGTAAAAGCGGCGTGGTGAGAACAGAATTGTCCTCCATGGAAATATCCGGAAATTTCAAATATCCAGATGGGGTCATCCGATAAATCCGAACCGTTTCTAAAACGGGATCAATAATCCAGTATTCCAAAATCCCAAACTGCTCATACAGTTTTCGTTTGGTAATCTCATCTACTTTTCGAGTGGACTCCGAGAGAATCTCCACGACTAAATCGGGTTGTACGATGTCTGTTTCGGAAAGCACTACATCTGTGGGTGGCATCAAAAACCTTTCCAGACTTTGTTCGTTTTTGATAGCCCGTTAAAAAAAATCAAGATTTCTTGATATTTCCTGATGTCGTGTTTTCGGAGCCGGGGACAGATAACGTTCTCCTTCGATCAATTCATAGCGGTTACCATCCGCTGGAAAGAGGAGGTAGTCTTTGTAAGTCCATTTCAGAAGCGATGCGCTGGATGCCATTAATGATCTTCCTCATTCGGTGTGGAGCGCGTGCAGTACGCCCTCGTCAAAAGGATAGCAAAGGGGAAAAGAACAGTGTCAAATCAGTTTTTATCCCAAGGTCAGGGGAAAGTCCGAACAAAAATAGTGATGCGTCCGAATTTCTCAAGATAAGATCAATGACGTTCTTCTAAAACGGTCTCTGCAAGCAATAAAGGAGACGTAACCTCAAAGATTTTACGGCAAGATGGGTGAGGAAGGCCGTAATTTCTAATGCGCCCATTTCTTCAGGATGTCGTTTGTGGTGAAAGAGGATAAAGCGACGCACCCATTGAACGTAAGTTTCTTCTGTGCGGATACTGTAGTGTAAAAGCCGAATGGTATCCCGTAATTGATCGAGTAATTTAGGCGGTGGAGAGGTTCCCCCTTGCGCCGTGTTTAAAGACGACATATTTTTCTCGTAATGTAAAAACGCTTGATTTTATTATAGAATATAGGCCCTATAAAAACAAGCCGTAATAAAAGACGGCGCAGTTTGCACATGCTTTGTAACACACTGTTTTTATTAAGTAAATTTATAGTTCTAAAAACAAGCCGTATTTAAATACGGCGCAATAAAAAATTTAAAATAAGTTATTGACAAATCAAGATAATTAGTTTACTATCTGTCCGTCCGCAATAAAAGGCGAATTTTAGGCGGTCTAATATATGTTGGGCGGAAACATCGGTAAAATAGTATCAAATGTACAGTAAACATGGTAGAATCAGATCGTGCGACATCCAAACATTGATCAACTTCGCACGCTGGTTCGCGCACTAAACTATGTTGTATCCATCCATGCAGTAGAGGAACTTGAAGATGACAACCTTACAGTCTTCGATCTCGAAAATATCGTCCTCACGGGAAAAATCGTTGAGTGGCAACGCGATAGAAAAACCCGTGAAGTCAAAAGCATCATCCACGGCCTTACGGTCAGCGGGTTACAAGCAGAAACCATTGCCAAAATCGGAACAGACGGCAAACTTTTCGTCATCACCGTCTACCTTGCGTAGCCAGCGATGTGCTTCTTGCGGTCATGCGGGAGTTCAATACCGAGAAGTGACCCGTAGTTTCGGTCGTGGTCGAACGCTTTTGGTGATTGAAGGGCTTCCCCTTTTGTCATGTTCAGATTGTGGAGAGTCGTATTTTACCGCTCAAACCATGCATGAAATTGAGCGTATCAAAATACTTCGTAAATCTGTGGCTCATTGTCGCCAAGTTTCGGTAGCCACGTATTTTGTAGGTGACGTGTCCAACAGTGCGCTGAACATGGATGCGCAAGGTGCGCAGGCCGGTTAGCTTGGTTCGATGAGATGGAGGTTGTCGGGTCGGTATTCAAACAGTCTATGTCGCGCGGGTTTGGGTCTTTTGCGGGGTTTAGGGAGTCGGTGTTCCGTAAAAGTCTGATCGAAAACAAAGGGTGTGGGGGCGCGACTCGTGTTATCCGATGAGAATGGGGTCGCCTTCCGGGACGGCCCCATTTTTTGTGCGCAGTAAGCGGTAGCCATTCTAGGAGTTTTGCATGAAGATTTTTGACATCGTGGGTGACCACTTCTTTCTGGCTATGGCGGGGGTGATCGGTCTGTTCTGCATCCTGTTTTGGCGGAGACAGATATTCAGAATCGCGGCTTGGTATATCATCATCCTAAGTGTGTTTGCGGCGTATACCGGATGGCTTCCCCAGATTCGCGGGGATGCGCCAGCCGATGCCGTGGCCATCGATCTGGACGCGGCGACGCCGGAAAAGCTGGCCGAAATGGGCAAAATGATTATCTTTGGAACGAACGACCCGGAGGGGGTGATGGCGGGAGGAGGAAATCCTGCCGGAAAGGGGCAGTGCCCGCTTTGTCATCAATTCTTCCTGGATCAAAAGGCCGATCGCTGCCCAAACCTGATTGCCCTTCCTTCCTCCCCGAATATCACGCTTCGGGTGACGGAAGAGGTCCGCTCGCACAATCGGTTTAAGGAGGAGCGGTACAAGAGTTTTCAGACCCGTCTCGTGAGTGGGGAGGCGAATTCGGGCATCAAGCCTCACGCCAACACGGGAGGGGAATATCTGATTGAGTCCGAATACTGTCCAAACTGCTATGTGGTCGAGGGCTTTGCGCTCAAGGGCACCAACGATATGGAAAGCCCGATGCCGATCATCAACAAACCGCCGATCGAGTTGGTCGACACCGAGATTGTATCCGTGGTCAGTTTTCTCCAGTCGAAGGACACGCCTGGAGATTTCAGCAAGGTGACCGCGAAGGCGTCCTGGGAGTCGTATTTTGGAAAGAAATTGGAGGCGGTGCCCGCCCCAGGGGGCGCTCCGGGGGCGACGCAAGTGGCAGCCGACGCGCCCAAAATTGCGATGGATACGGATACACCCGAAGAGATCGTCCAAAAGATGGGCTGCTTTGCGTGCCACAAAATTCCGGGTATTTCCATCGCCAAGATCGGAATGATTGGGCCGCTTCTGATCGAAGGGGTCAACGCGCCCAACCGTATCAAGTCCAAAGAATACAAGGCGGCGGTCAAGGCGGGGAAGGCCAATGCCAGGACTCCGAAGGAGTACGTCATAGAGTCGATCATACGTCCGGACGCCTTTATCGTCCCCGGTTTTCAGGATGACATGCTGAAAGACTTCTCTCATAAATTCACCTTCGCCGCGCTGGAGAAGATGGTGGACTACCTCTTACAACAGGATGAAGCGGCGGCCATTCGAGATGGCATGGATCGCCTGCCCAATGAAAAGGAAGGGCCGCTGAAAGTCCCCGGGAAGACGGCAAGCCTCCCGTCCGGCGCTCCGAAGCGTACCGCGCTCACGAAGGCCAGCGGCGCCAACGGGGGATAGGTGTGCCAATGAATAAAAAAAGGCTGTCCTCGGGTGTGGCACATGCTGATGCGGTGTTGAAAGGGGACGCCGACTATCAGGCGGATATTGAGCGTTGCTTGGTCGAGATAAATCGGATGCAGCAGGAGATGGCGGGTAGTCAACGGCGTATTGACCAGTTTAGGATGGAAACCCGCGCCATACTGGACTCGACACGCACTATTTTGGATCATCTTGTGGCCCGTTGATGTGGCAGAAGATAGCCGACCTTGTCCATCTGCTCTTCAGCTTGGCCGAAAATCTCAGGGCCAGTCGAAACAGCGTTGAACGGTTAGAACAGGAGGTGCGCGAGTTGGCGTCTCTTGTGCAATGTTTGGCGGTTGAGTTGCGGCATATGCGCGAGATTGAAATGCATGAACGGGAGAAATTAGAATTGCGCCTCAACGTGAAAATGCTGCAAGGTGGTGGGCGTCTTCCAGATGGTAAGTGAAGATGGGGGGAGTCGGAAGCGTTTTAGGGTTTGAAGGAGGCAGGGATGTTGAGGCAAGTGGCTGGGTGGTTTGGGGTGTTTGTGGGGTTGGTTCTGGCCGGTCCGATGACGGCCTGGGCGGGGGGTGGGGCAGAGGGCTGGATCAACGCCGGAACGTATGCCCTAGTCGTCCAGTTGGGGTCGTTTCTGACGATCATTTTTCTGGCTTGGCTCTTCAAAAGGATGGGCATCCCATTGCCCAAGCTGGTGCAGGCGCCGCTCATCTGGATCACGGCCTATATCGTCCTGCGCGAATTCCTCCAACCGCCGATCCCCTTTTCGCTTCTGGCCATTTACATGGGGATCGTCACCCTCTCGATCTTCCTGTATATCTCGCTTGACGAGACTTCGTGGGAGGAGTTCCGGCGTCCGATCAGCGCAATGTTCCTTGCGGATCGAGGACCCTACAAGATGGGCCGCTACGTGACCTTTATGGCCCTTCCCGCGTTGATCGGTTTTCAGACCTACGACAATCTGATGCCCAAGTTTGAGGAGCCAATTGAGCTGCGCACCGTCCATCCCGCGCCACCGGCCAGCATCAATCTTCATGGTAAAGTTGTCACGTTGCAAACGGCCGAAAGCCCCTATCGTGTTGGCGATGATGGCAAATATCTGAAGGTGGGGGACGAGGGAAAGTATCACGGCCAGAACCCGTTTGCGCCGGATGCGCCTAAGTTTTTGCAAAACGTACGCGCGGGGGGTGAGGTCTTCTTTGGTACCGCTGGTTGTTTCCTCTGCCACGGCGATAACCTAGATGGCAAGGGGATGTTTTCCTATGCCTTCAATCCCATTCCCGCCAACTTTGCCGATCCGGGGACGATTGCCCAGCTTCAGGAGACGTTTGTCTTCTGGCGGGTGGCAAAGGGAGGGCCGGGCGTGCCGCGCGAGAGCTTCCCGTGGGCGTCCGCCATGCCGCCGTGGGAGAAACATCTGACCACTGACGAGATTTGGAAAGTCATTCTGTTTGAATACTGGCACACCGGATTCTTCCCCCGATCGTGGGATTAGTGCGAGACTGCGTAACCCATGAACAAAGATGATCCCCGCTGGAGCGATACCCGCGTTACTCCAAGTAGTGGGTAAGGCGTTGCACCGTAAAAATCTGCCGCAGCGAAGCGGAGGCGGTTTTTCTGGTGAACTTGGGCGTTGATGGATTTAAGGAGAGGATGGATTATGTCAGGAAGGGCACTTCGGATGATCTCAAAGAGCGTTTTGGGTGGGTTGGTCGCCATGATTCTGGCCATTGGGTTGCCTTTTCCGGCTGTGGCCCAGGAGATTCCTCCGCCGGGGAAGTACACGCCCAAGAAAGACAGCCCACAGGATATTGAGGCGGGTAAGGCGGTCTATTTCAGAAAGTGTGTCTGGTGTCATGGGCCGGATGGGGCGGGAGACGGCCCGTCGGCGATTCGTCTGGCCACCAAGCCGCGCAACTTTAATCAGGGCACGTTCAAAATTCGCCATACGGCCAGCGGTGATCTGCCGACGGACGAAGACCTCTTCCTCACCGTGACCAACGGCCTGCCGGGGTCTGCCATGCCGCCGTGGGGGGAGATTCTCAGCGTCGAAGAGCGCAAGCATGTGGTGGCGTTCGTCAAAAACGTGCTGGTGAAAGATCGCAATTTTAACGATCCTGACGAAGTCCTGACCGTCATTGATTACGGCCAGCAGATCGAATCCTCGCCGGAGAGCATCGAAAAAGGCAAAGAGATTTATATGACCAAGGCCAAATGCGTCGAGTGCCACGGCGTTGAAGGTCGCGGCAATGGCAACCTCACGCAGCGCGACGACTGGGGCTTCCCCATCTTCCCCGCCAATTTGACCAAGCCCTGGAATTTGCGTGGGAATCGGCGCGATCCGTATAATCCGAAGAATATTTTCCGTGAGGTCTCAACGGGCTTAAATGGGACGCCGATGCCGTCGTTTGCCGATGCGCTTAGCGTTGAGGAGCGTTGGCATGTGGCCAACTTTGTCATGTCGCTCTCGCCGCGATACCCGATTGACAAGGCGACGGACAAGCCGCAAATTGGTTTTGTCATCAAGGGCCGCTACCTCAAGGAAGGCGCGCTTCCGGCGGATGCCGCAGACCCGCGCTGGAATGTCCTTCCGCCGCAGTATGTCGGCATGGCCAGCCAGATCATTCAGCCGCCGCGTCATTTCATCCGAACCGTGGACGACATCCGTGTGCGTTCGCTCTTTAATGATAAGGAAGTGGCGTTCCTCTTTGAGTGGGACGACCGGACGGAGAGCCATCTGGATGAAACAAAGGAGGCCGTTTATGATGTCAAACGGATTTCCTCAGAGTCGTTCCCGCTCATTAACACCAGCGGGATCACCCACGAGAACGACGAGGCCGAAGGGCCGCTCAAGGGGGTCAATCCGGAAGACGTGGGTGTCTATAACGACGGGATTGCGATCCAGTTTGCACAGGAATGGCAAAAACTTCCGCAGCCGGAGAAGCCCTATTTCATCCACGGCGACACCAAACGGGGCACCGACATCTGGAAGTGGAAGTCCGACGGTACAACGGAAGAACTGGAAGGACATGGATTGGAAAGTGTGGTGGTGCGGGACTCCAAGAATGTGACGGTCTCCGGCGCAAAATGGACGAATGGCCGCTGGCAGCTTGTCCTAAAACGCCCCCTTCAGACCGACGATAAGGAAAAGAGCGCGCAGTTGGAGGTCGGGAAGAATATCCCCGTCGTCTTCTTTGCCTGGGACGGCGACGCCGGGGAACGCGACGGGAAGATGGCGCTCTCCACTTATTATTACCTGATGCTGGAACCCCCAATCCCCGATATTGTGTACCAGGCTCCGCCGATTGCCATCGTGGTGATTTGGGGTCTGTTGGTTGGTATTGGGATCAAGGCCAGAAAGAAGAAGCGGGCGGAGACAGAAGGCGCGGAGTCGGCTTGAGGTGAGACGGGGTTATTTGGGAGGGCGTTTCCTGTAGTCGCTATAAAGGATCGGTGCGGTGCCTAATATAACGAGGAAGGTCATCACTAAAAAAAACCACGCCAGCGCAGACATTTTTTATTCGCCCCCTTTCAGAATTAAAAAGCCGGAGAGATAGCAGATCGCCCAGAAGAAAATTCCAAACAAGAATCCTGAAAATTCAATCTGTCCTGTTGAAAGGTGCTGTCCAAAAACCAGGGCAGCCATCGCAAGATTACCCAAGTCACCCAGCTTGCTTGAGAAGGAACTCTCTCTGGCCCATTTTCATGGGCGCATCGTAGCAGACGTATTTTGGGATGTCAAAATAGGACTGGGTTTGTGCAGAGAAACGGGAGGGGGTGGATGCGCGGTTTGGGTGTCCCCCCCTTTTTCATCTTGGAACAGGGAGGGTTGAAATGAGTAAGCTGAGCTATCTGTTTACGTCGGAGTCGGTCACCGAGGGACATCCAGATAAAATTGCCGATCAGATTTCCGACTCGGTGCTGGATGCGATTATCGGCCAGGACCCCACCTGCCGCGTGGCGTGCGAAACGATCCTGACGACGGGGATTGCCTTCGTTGCGGGTGAGATTACGACCTCTTGCTACGTCGAGATTCCCGACATCGTTCGAGAGACGATCAAGGGGGTGGGCTATACCCGCGCGAAGTACGGGTTCGACTACGAAACCTGCTCAGTGCTCACGGCCATTCACAGTCAATCGCCCGACATCGCGATGGGTGTGGATACCGGCGGGGCGGGAGACCAGGGCCTGATGTTTGGTTACGCCACAAACGAGACGCCTGAATTGATGCCGATGCCGATCATGCTCGCACACAAGATCACCAAACGGCTGACGGAGGTGCGCAAGAGCGGTGTGCTGGGCTATCTGCGCCCCGACGGAAAATCACAGGTGACGGTGGAATATCGGGATGGCAAACCCGCACGGATTCACACCGTGGTCGTCTCGGCCCAGCACAGCCCCGACATCACGCTGCATGAGCTGCGGGAAGACATCATTGAGCAGGTGGTGCGTCCAGTGCTTCCGCGCGACATGGTGGACGACGAAACGATCATTTACCACATCAACCCAACGGGGCGCTTTGTGATCGGCGGGCCGCAGGGCGACACCGGCCTCACCGGACGAAAGATCATTGTCGATACCTACGGCGGCGCCGCCCCTCACGGCGGGGGCGCGTTCTCCGGCAAGGACCCCTCCAAAGTGGATCGATCGGCCTGCTACATGGCCCGCTACATCGCCAAGAATCTGGTGGCGGCGGGGCTGGCCGAGAAGTGCGAGGTGCAGTTGGCCTATGCCATCGGTGTGGTCGATCCAGTCTCGGTGCTGGTTGACACCAAACAGACGGGGCATATCGCACCGGAGAAGTTGAGCAAACTCGTCCGAGACCATTTTCCGATGACGCCCAAGGGGATTATTGACCACCTCAAATTGCGCCGCCCGATCTACAAAAAGACGGCTGCTTACGGCCACTTCGGGCGCAACGATCCCGACTTCACCTGGGAAGCCACCGACCTCGCCAGCATCCTCCGCCGCGCCGCAGGTGTTTGAAAGATTAGCTAACCTATAAGGAGCGCAAGCGTGGACTACGACATTAAAGACATTGGTTTGAGTGAAAAGGGACGGCTTCGGATGGAGTGGGCCGAGCAGAGTATGCCGGTGCTGCGTCTGATTAAAAAAAGGTTCAAAAAAGAGAAGCCGCTGGCAGGGATACGCATCTCGGCCTGCCTGCAT
>CAZQIT010000181.1:0-6667 GCA_964592995.1 uncultured Nitrospirota bacterium
GGGATCGAACCCATGACCTCTTGATCCACAATCAAGCGCTCTACCAACTGAGCTATCCCAGCACAATCATGTCCATTCGATCGGGCAGACAAGCGCGGTATCATAGTATCGGGGAAGGTGCAAAGTAAAGAGGGGTGTTGCACAAGGGCTCACGCCCCGTTTTGACTTTTCGTCGATTTTGCGACTAGAATCGCGACTACAATCGCGACTAGAATCGCCCTCGTCATATCTGTTGCATGTTTAAGATGATCTACTCCGCTTCCCGCCTAGAAACCTACCGTCAGTGTCCGCAGAAGTTTAAGTTTAACTATCTGGACCATATCCCATCCGCCCTCGAAGGGATTGAGGCGTTTATGGGGTCGCGCGTCCATGAGGCCCTTGAAAAGCTCTATTCCGACCTGCGCTTTTGTAAGCCCGTCTCCATTGAGGGGGTGCTGGCCGAATATCGCCGGGGATGGGATGCCAGGTGGCACGCGGAGGTCCGAATCATTCGCGACGAAATGACGCCGGACGACTATTTCGCCATCGGACAAAAGTGCCTCGTGGACTACTATGCCCGCTACCAGCCATTTGCACAAACGCGCACCCTGGGGTTGGAGTATCCGATCAAGTTGCGGCTGGACGATGCGGGTGAATATCAGATGCAGGGCTTTATGGATCGCTTAAGTCAGCCCCGACAGGGAGTGCTCTGGATTCACGATTATAAAACGAAGGGGTTTTTCCCGACGCAACGGGAGTTGGATGAAGATCGGCAGTTGGCCTACTATCAGATGGCGGTGCAGCAGTTATGGCCCGAAACGGAAGAGATCGAACTGATCTGGCACTATTTGATTTATGACTATGAGTTCCGCTCGCGCCGCACTCCGGAGGCATTGGAAGCCCTTCGACAAGAGACGATTGCCCTGATTCAGGAGATCGAAACGACCCCGGTTTTTCCGCCGAAACAGAGCGGTCTCTGCGGTTGGTGCGAATATCAGGCGATCTGTCCGCTCTTTCGACATCTTCACGATACGGCAGGATTGACGAAAACCGATTACACCCAAGAAGCCGGAGTCGCGCTGGTGGACCGGCTGGCCGCGCTCCAAACCGAAGAAGAAAAAAGAAAGAGCGAAATCGCGCAGGTCAAGGAGGCGCTTTTGCGCTATGCACAAGAAAAAGGGGTTGAGGCTGTTTTTTCCAGGCATTACAAGGCGCGGATTAAACTGTATGACAATGTGCGTTTTCCAGGTCGGAATGATCCGGGACGGGTGCTGCTGGAGAAGACGGTGAAAGAGGCGGGCAAGTGGGAGGAGGCCGCCTCCCTGGATGTGTTTTTGCTCTCCAAAATCGTTCAGGGGAAAGGCTGGGGTGCCGCGTTGACCGACCAGATCAAGAAAATGGGTACGGCAGAGAAGAGTCCCTGGATCAAGGTGTTCCCACGGGACGAAGGAAAGTGAAGGGACGGCCGCCAGATGTCAGCAATCTGGTGTCGGCAATCCGCCATCCTTTTGTCGGGCGCGTGGATGAGCTGGCCCACTTCGCTTCTGCGCTGGCCTGCAATCCGCTGCCCTTCCAGGTGCTGCTGCTCTTTGGTCCGGGCGGCATTGGAAAGACGACGCTGCTGGGTGAATTTGCCCGTCTCTGCAAGCTGGCGAACGTGGTTTACAGGGCAGACTTCGGAGTGGCCGGGACTTGCGTGGAGGACTGCATCAGGCGGTTGGCTTGTTCCGGAGAAAAGCCGTCATAGCCGTTGCGTTCGGTCAATTCCAATACGCTGAAGGCCGCGCCATTCCGCAGCTCCGCAACCGTAAAAATCTGCCGAAGACGGCTGCTGGACGCTCCCACGATCGTGCCTGAAAATCCCACCCCCCGTTTTTCCAGCGCGGCCACCGCCACTTCGATGTCAGAGACCCGCACGGCAACGTGGTGTAGCACTTGGTCGGTAAATCGCGCCACCCACGCTGGAATAATGCTCGCCTCACCTCGCGCATCGGCATAGGCCTGATCCACAAACAGGGCCGGGGCAGTTCTCCCCGGCGCGTTGTCTTGACGATAGACCCTGGCCCACCATCCCTGATCGGGATATTCGATCAACTCACCCGAGTCCACATATCCCCGCGCCAAAAAGGGGGCTGCGCGACGTGCCACGTCTAGGCAGCGCAGGGTGATATGATCTAGGATCACCGGCCACCCTTGCCTTTCACATTCGGAGAGATAGATGCGGGCCGCTGCATTCTCGGCAAAATAATGCCGGATCAAATCCTGAATCAGGGGGTCTTGGTTCTCAATAGGTGGGCAGATCATCAGATCAACCTCTTCCGCACGGGTTTTCCAGCAGGGGTTATCGTAAGAGGCGACGATGTACATGTCAAGTTGCGGAATTTGGCCTTGATTGCTTACCCATAAACTTTCTGTGACAATACTTTTTTAAATCGAATTCGTGAGATTAGCAGGGTCTTCGCAGAAGCAATAATCCGCAAACTAAGGGCTCGTCCATGAATAACATCCACACAAAGGGCCAACGAGTCGCCCTGTTTGCAAGGCGCGAGGAGCGCGCATACCCTTTGGTATGTAAGCGATGAGCAACGCAGCAAAAAGGGATGAATCGGCAGCCCGACTGGGGATGTTATTCATGGACGAGACCTAAATGCCCCTGTTCTCGACTCCAGCGATTATTCTGAGCACCCTGAAACTGGGTGACGCCGATAAGCTGATTACGGCCTACACCCTTGCGCGGGGCCGATTCAAGGGGGTGGCAACGGGGGCGCGGCGAATGAAAAGCCGGTTTGGCGCCGGACTGGAGCCATTTACCCACTGCAATCTGACGGCTTTTGAAAAGGGGGGAGAACGTCTGGCCCGGATCAATCAAGCCGACATTGTCCACTCTTTTCAGAAATTGCGCGAGGATTGGGAGGGCCTCTCTCTGGGTGCACAAATGCTCCGGGCGGTGGAGCGCCTGACGCCGGAAGGAGACCCGAATGTGGGCATCTTTCATCTGCTGTGCGATGGGCTGCATGTATTGGAGAAGGGGTTGAAAAGTGGGGTGGGCCAGAAAACGGAGCAGCAAATCTGTTTTATGGTCTTTACCTTTCGCCTCGTGGCCTGCAGCGGTTACCAACCCCTTTGGGATCATTGCCTGAAATGCCACGCTGCGCTGGTGGATCGACAGGTCTATTTTTCAGCGCTGGAAGGGGGATGTCTCTGTCGTGCCTGCGCGGGGGGCGCAGAGGGCGCCCTGCCACCCGTCTCGCAGGGGACGCTGGCTTATCTTCGGTTCCTGAAAAAGGTGGAGAGTGATCGGGTCTATCGCTTGAAGCCCTCCGCACTGATCCGAAAAGAGGCTTCTCTTCTTTTTGGCCGACATCTGGCCCATATTTCCGGGCGACCCAACGAACGATTATAATGCCCCCATGCCAACTCCCAACATCACCCCGGTCCGCTTGTTAAATGGCTGGCCATTGGGTACATTGGGGGCATGGCCAGCGGACGTACAGCGGGGGGTGGGAAATACTTGGAGATGGGCATCAGTGCCCTGATTACCCTCGGCTTTCTCTTCCTGGGTGTGATCAACCCGCCGATCGTGAAACGTACGGCGGACCTCCTTGAAATGAAGACGCTGGACTTTCGGTTTCTCCTGCGGGATGCCTGGCATCCGGATGCGCCCGGAGAGAACCTGGCCATTATCGCCATTGATGAAAAAAGCATTGATGAGGTCGGCCGGTGGCCCTGGTCACGAAGCAAAATGGCCGAACTGCTCAAAGTCCTTTCCGATGAAAAACCACGCGTAATCGCCTTTGATATCCTGTTTAGCGAACCCGAACACTCAGACGCCCTGGCGTTGATCCGGGCGTTGCAAAGCACCCCCCCTTTTTCGGCGCACCTGTCTGAAATCCTCGGAAGATATGAGCAGACGGCCGATCCTGATGCGCAATTTGCGGAGGCCATCCAACAATCGGGCCGGGTGGTGCTCCCGATCGTCATGTCGGTTTCGACAGACAAGGGGATACGGGAACGCGCGGGAGAGGTGACGGCCCAGGCACCTCCTGCGCTCAATGCCCTCCTGTTCCGATCTTCCTTTGGCCTTGTACAGCGGCTGCGCGTCGAGGAGATATTTCTGCCGATTGAGGCTCAGTCAATCATTCCCCCCATTGATAAACTGGCGCAGCATGCAGCAGCGTTGGGGCATGTTTACGCCATGCCGGAGCGGGATGGCGTCCTGCGCTGGGAATATCTGGCGCTGAAACAGGGAGATGATTACTATCCTTCTCTGAGCCTTCAGGTGGCGCGGGAGGCATTGGGGCTGCGTCGTGAAGAGGTTAAACTCCTCATGGGTGAGGCGGTGCAACTGGGTTCGATTCGGATCCCCACGGATGAACGGGGCCGGATGCTGATTAACTACGTCGGTCATGAGGGGGCCTATCCCACCTTCTCCGCCACAGACCTGCTTCATCGACGCATCCCATCCGGGCGCTTTCGGGACAAGATCGTCCTGATTGGCGCAACGGCGCTGGGCACCTATGACCTGAAAGTGACCCCCCTTTCGGCGAATCTGTCGGGTGTCGAGAAAAATGCCACCGTCGTCGACAACATTCTCCGTAAACGTTTTCTGCATCGCACCGACACGATGCGTCTGCTGGATGCACTCTTTATTCTGGGTTTCGGAATCGTCCTGGGATGGATCATTCCCAGGGTCCGTGCGATTTATGGCGCGGCCGTAGCGGGCGCCCTCATGGGCTTCGACCTGTCCTTTTCACAATATCTCTTCGACCGGCACGGTCTCTGGATCAATTTGCTCTATCCTGCCGCCACCATCGTCTTCTCCTACTCCGCTCTAACCCTTTTCCGGTTTATGACCGAAGAACGGCAGGCCGGCGAGGTGCGTCGAATATTCTCAAGCTACGTGACACCCAAGATCGTGGCGGAGTTGATCAAAGACCCGGAGAAGGCAAAACTGGGAGGGCAGCGCAAGGTACTGACCGTTCTTTTTTCGGATATTCGAGGTTTTACCACCTATTCCGAACGGCATACGCCGGAAGAGGTGGTCGCCATTTTAAATGAATATCTGCAAGCCATGACCGAAGTCATCTTTCGTTGGGAGGGGACGCTGGACAAGTTTATCGGAGACGCCATCATGGTTTTTTGGGGGGCGCCGACCGATCAGCCCAACCATGCAGAACTGGCCGTCCGATGCGCCCTGCACATGCGGCATCGGCTGGCGACGCTTCAGGAAAAATGGCGCGCCGAAGGGAAGGAGGTGCTGGATACGGGAATCGGAATCAATACGGGAGAAATGGTGGTTGGCAATATGGGAGTCGAAGGCAGGAAAATGGACTATACTGTCATTGGAGATCATGTCAATCTGGCGGCCCGTCTGGAATCGCTCACCCGTGAATACGCACTCCCCATCCTGCTCTCCGAATCGACTTGGCTTTCGGTTAAACCGCTGATCTACGAAAAGCCGCCGATCTCCGAGCGGCGGGAAAAAAGCCGCCCCATCCGGCATCCGGAACGACGGAAGCATCCAACGTGGGTCGGCCATATTGAGGTACACGACCTGCATGGGATTAAGGTAAAAGGGAAAGAACAGACGGTACAGGTTTTCGGAATCGTTGAATCTCCGAGGGAACGCAATGCACGTTAAAGTGCTGGGATCTCATGGGGGCGAATTGGGCGGCTGTCGCTCCTCCGGGTTTCTCATCAACGGGTCAGTCCTCTTGGATGCCGGTACCACCTGCGCCGCATTGACCCCGTCCGAACGGCGTCAGATTCGGGCCATTTTGATTTCCCATATTCATTCGGACCATACCCAGGGACTCCTCTCCCTGGCCGAGGCCCTGATTGAGCAAAAAAGGGAACAACCGGTCTGGATCATCAGCATCGAAAAGGTACTGGTCGGACTCCGACGCCATTTTTTCAATAACGCCCTCTGTCCTGATTTTACAACCCTGCCAACAAGAGAACAGCCCGTTTTCGCATTCAGGACCCTCCCGGAGGGGGAGGAGGTGTCCTTGGATGGCTTGGCGATTCGGGCCTTTCAAGTCCACCACACCGTCCCCTGCGTGGGGTTTTTAATCCGGCAAAAGAATCGCTCCCTGCTCTACAGCGGAGACACGGGTCCAACGACGAAACTCTGGGAAGCGGCCTCACAAGACCCCAACCTCAAAGCTGCCATGATTGAGACCTCCTTTCCCAATGCCCTGGAATCGTTGGCCGCCCAAAGCCGACATCTCACTCCACGCCTCTTGGCGCAGGAATTCTTAAAAATCAAAAAACCTAATGTTAGGCTTTATGTATATCATATGAAACCTTTCCATCTTTCTGAAATTAAAAGAGATATTGGAAAGCTGAAGATGGAGAATATAACCGTGTTGCGAGAAGGGGAGCGCTTCAAGGTTTGATGCTTTTAGGGAATCAGAGACAGAAGCGACTGCTTACTTGCATGAATAAGCGATTATATTCTGCTCCTCGTCTCCAATCCCATCGCTCTACCTCCCCTTACCCCTCCTTGTAAACTATCTCTGTCCCACATTTTTTGCTGAACACGGGTAAGTGCGGGGTGGTAATTATAGGGGCATGTTGAGTAATAGTTTAGTCAGTATTTAGAGGTTTTTTTAAAAAAAAGCAAGGGGAGCTGAAAGAGTAAATTGCAGAGTATTTGGATATTCTTACAGGGGAGTCCCAATAGATG
>CAZQIT010000182.1:0-6269 GCA_964592995.1 uncultured Nitrospirota bacterium
GCATCACTGCTGCGAACTGTTACCGAATAGGTCGTCTCCGCCAACAAACCGGTCAGGGTCAAGCTGTGAGCGGTCACCAGGCTGGCAGAAAAGGCAGGCGTGGCCCCAATCACCTCGGAAGTGGCCGGCTCATTCGTCGTCCACGTCACCACCGCGCCAGTCGTGGTAATTCCAGAGACCAGCGTCCCCGAAATCACTGGCGGGATCACGTCGATGGATTGGACAAGGACATTCAGGGTTGCCGTGGCGGTATTTCCGGAGACATCGCGTGCCAGGGCGGTCAGGATGTGGGGTCCTACGCTGAGGGTTTGCGTGTTCAAGAGCAGGCTGAAGGTATCACTCGCCGGAGGGGCGATAATCTGTTCAGGAACAACCTCAGCACCGTCTGCCAGAAGCGTTACACCCAACACCAACGTGTTGTCAGAAGTCTTCACCGTGACAGAAGTATCTCCGGAAAGGGTGGCGCCCTCCGTCGGAGCGGTGATGGACACCGTCGGAGGAACAAAATCCATTTGGCAAAGCAATGGACCCGCCGTGCCGCAACGGGTTCCGGCACCCAACAGGAAGTTGTTGCATTCCTGGACGACCAGTGGATAGCGCTGGATTTCCAATGTGTAAAGCTCGAAATAGTCCGCACCGTATAGATAGGTTCCGACGGCTAGG
Organism: uncultured Nitrospirota bacterium; assembly: GCA_964592995.1. Classification (GTDB taxonomy): domain Bacteria; phylum Nitrospirota; class Nitrospiria; order SBBL01; family CAZOFZ01; genus CAZOFZ01. The sequence continues at coordinate 664 of CAZQIT010000182.1, forward strand.
GCTGGCCCCAGGTCACCCGTCGTTGTTGTCCCGGAACAACTTCCGTGGGACTCTAGCGACTGGAAACCCGTGTCGATTGTACCCAAATAGGACTGAATGATTTGGTAGGTGGTTGAGGCAAGCTTCGGATCGAGAGAGAAGTCATCTTTAAAACTGTTGAGCTGCAGCGTCAGCCGATTCGGATAGAGGGCCGCCGCATCCGCAACAATGCGTTCGACCTCGTCCGGAATGCCATCATTCTTTAAGATGCTGCTAACAATGTCGTATGTCAGTTTGGCGGCGGGAAAGGCCGCTGCCCAAGCCTCCCGGGAGGTGGCCCAACTCATGAGAATGTTGTCCAGGGAATAGCCCGCCGAGTTGATAAAAAGGTCTACGATCGCGCCTGTAGCGACAACAATGCCGTGGTCGTCCAAATATTGCGTTGTGGGATCCGTGGAATCTGAGCCGGAGGCTAGGTGTAATTCGCCACTATTGGAATTGGCCCCGGTCATATGCACCAACACGATTCCGGGTTCAGCGCCGATTAACGCTCCCAGACGGCCAATGAACGATGTCCACGCGGTCAGATACTCCGGGTCCCAGGGCACCGGAATTCGGTTGACCTCTCCTGTGGGTAAGCCCGTGCCCGGATCGTAAGCCGAAAACTGCATGGAGGGCACTCCCTTTGCGTAGACCCAGGCGGGCGTCCGAGCGCCCGGAATGACACGCAGTTGGATTTTTTTCCCAACGGCCTTTGCCCGTGCAATTTCATCAAGCAGGAGGTCCGTGTCCAAAACGCCTTCCGCTGGCTCCAGAAAGTTCCATGAGAACCGGAGAGACACCCCGGCCAGGTTGGGATTGTCAATGATAGACCGCGCAATGGGCGCATTCGAACGGCCCAGGCCATAAATACCGGACACGGGGGTGGACACATAGGACGCCGCGTGACCCCACTCTACACCGCACACGCCCCAGAACAGACTACAAGTAATCGCAATCCACAGCACTTTCATTTTGAATGAACACATGTTGCCCCCCCCTACCGTTAGGATGTCATGCAGAATCTGACGACTTGGTCATCAGAGACGCTGACAAGCAATTGGCGGGGACATTTGACCCTTTGATGTGTACCTTGAGTATCCCTGCCACTCAAATTCTGAACGAGCGAACAACATAACGAGACGATCGCTCTACTCAAAGTGTAGCGCGTTTTACGCAATGCACAAGGGAACACGATATGGGGGTGTCAGATCCCGTTATGACTCAGGGATCATCCATGAATAACACCCCGATTACGTTATTTTTTTATCAGGCCCTGATTTTCCAGAAATATAGTATACTCCACAGAATGATTCTGCTGAAAAACCCTCCGTTCATCCTTGCGAGAGCCTCAGGACGAACGGATAAGTGATTGAAATCATTTGAGTTTTCCGTTCATGCTGAGCTTGGTCGAAGCATTCAATAGGGTTTTGGGGTTTTGGGGTTTTGCAGCAGAATCTAAGAATGACAAGCAAAAGCGCTCCGTTAGAGAAGGGGGAATGACCCACTCAAAACTCAAAGGAGTCGAAAAGTCGCATGATCGAAAAAGATAAAATCGTCGCCACAATTAAAGAGGTGCTGCTCCGGAAGTCTCTGACGGCCCGGTCGCTGGATGCCGACAACGCACCTTTGGACCTAGATTCTCTCGCCCGATTGACCCTGATTGTGGAGTTGGAAAATGAGTTTCAGGTGGCGCTGATGGAGGGGGCGGAACCGTCCGTCTTCCAAAATATTGCCCTGCTGTCCGATTTTGTGACGCACGCCGTTCATGAGGGCCAACCCTCATGAACGAGCGCAAGGCGGCGGCGCCGGAGCATGGTCACGAACTGAAAAAAGTGGCGAAGGGGGCCGGAATCACCTTTGTCGGAAGGGGGATTGGCGCCGGATTGCAATACCTCTATCTGATCCTGCTCGCCCGGTTCCTGGGGACTGCGGGGCTTGGCCTTTATTTGCTGGGCCTGACCATCACCAACATTGCGGGAGTGGCGGCCAAGCTGGGACTGGACAAGGGAATTTTGCGGTTTGTCCCCCTTTACCAGGGCGAATCCGATGCTGCCAGAGTAAAAGGGACGCTGCTGTACGCCTTCAAGATTGCCGGGGCCGTCAGTATCCTGATCGGCGTGGCGATCTTTGCCTTTGCCACGATTCTGGCCGACACTGTTTTTAAAAAACCCGATCTGGCCCCCGTCCTCCGGATATTCTCTCTGTCGTTGCCGTTTTATGTCCTGTTTGTTCTAAGCCTGTTTGCGATGCAGGCCGTCCACGCCATCAAATTCAGCGTGACCCTGCAGTATTTGTTCCTTCCCCTTTGCACAATGCTCCTGACGCTCCTGTTCGTTTTCTTCGGCGCCCATCTGTGGGGTGTGCTGGCCGGTTATACGGTCTCCTTAATCGCCGCCACGCTCCTCTCTTTTTACATCCTGTTCAAAATCATACCGGCACTCAAGGACAACGTGCGCCCAATCTATGACGGTGGCGGACTGATGCGCTACTCTCTGCCGCTGGTGTTGGCCATGTTTCTGAATTTCTCGCTGCTCTGGACCGACGTGTTGATGCTGGGCTATTACAAAACCAGCAGCGAAGTCGGTATTTACAGTGTGGCCGTGAAGACCGCCCTGCTGCCAAACCTGATTCTGGTCGCCTTCAACGCCATCTTTACCCCGATGATATCAGACCTGTTTCATCGGGGAGAGATCCGGAAAGTCGAAGGGCTTTTTAAAACCGTGACGCGCTGGATTCTTTTGATGAGCTTCCCCTATACCCTGATTGTGGCGTTGTTGTCCAAAGAGATCATGGGGCTTTTCAGTCTCGAATTCGCCGTCGGGTGGAAGCCTTTGATCCTGCTGGTGTTTTCTCAGCTCATCAGCGCCAGCACCGGCCCCGTCATCGAAATCCTGGCGATGTCCGGGAAACAGATGGTCACGCTGTATAACGAGATTGCTGCCGTCGTTCTGAATGTGCTGCTGAATGTCCTGCTGATCCCCCTCTTCGGCATGACGGGAGCGGCCATCGCTACGGGTATTTCATGGGCGGCGCTCAACGTCATCAGCCTGGTTCAGGTGCACCGCCGCTATCGGATTCATCCCTATGAATGGGCCTGTTTCAAGCCCCTCCTTGCGGGCATCGTGGCCTTCGGCGTTCTCTTTCAGGTTAAATGGCTCCTTCGAGATGTGGCGGGCCTGTCCAAGCTCCCCGTCATGATCATCGTGGCGGGTCTCTTCCTTGCCATCTATCTCGGATTGTTATGGCGGATGGGCCTTTCTACGGAAGATCACTTCATCCTAGAGAAATTCAGGGGCCGATTCTCGCCTAGACCTTCCCCCCCTCTGTCACCTGCTTCCCTAGAGGAGTCATAAGAGATGTTCGACAATATTCGTGCGGACATAGACCGAAAGCGGGGCGCCTATTTCAGCCGGGCCGGATGGCTCCGTCGCACGGTCACCGTTTTTCTCACGCCGGGGTCAATGGCCGTCATCACCTATCGGTTCGGGCGCTGGATTTACACGCTCAAAATCCCGCTGCTCAAGCAACTCCTGTACCTGTTTTATTTTCCATTAAAAGCGCTGATCGTGATCTGCTTTGGCATTCATCTTCCGGTCCGGGCGGAAATTGGAAAGGGGTTCGTCATTCACAACTTTTCATGTATCTTCATCCCACGTACCCGGATGGGAGAGAATCTGACCGTGCAGCAGGGGGTGACGCTCGGATCGGCCTATCAGAAGGTGGGGCAGCCGACGGTGGGTGACAATGTCTTCATCGGCGCGGGGGCAAAGGTGATCGGGGCAATCCGAATCGGCAACAACGTGGTGATCGGGGCCAATTCACTGGTGATTACCGACGTGCCGGACGGGGCTGTGGTGGTGGGGGTGCCCGCCCGCACCATCGCCTATACCGACAAGCGATAAAAGCGATGGGGGCCATTCGTTTTGCACGTCCTGCGTTCTGTTGACTTTATGGACGGAGGGACTTATAGTCGCGCCTGCTTTTGTGGGTTTTATAACGGAGGAAGAAGATGCACGCTAGGATGATTCGTCTGATGGTCCGTTGGGTTGTTCTGGGGGTTGTTCTGGGGGTCGGTCTGTCCTTTTTTGTGGGAGGGCCGGCATGGGCTGTGTCGCAGTTTGGAATCCAGTTCGGCTCCGAATTGCACGCGGGGCATATGCATGACGAACTCCAGATGACTTTGGATTGCCGCGCTTGCCATGTCAACCCGACGGGTGGCGGCATGAGAAATGACCACGGGCGCGAGTTTTCCATTGAAAAGTTGCCATTGACCGGCAAAAATGCTTCCATGGAAAAGACGGCGGACGCCGCAAAAATAAACGACTACCTCTCGATCGGCGCCGATTTTCGCATGGCCTATCTACATGCCGAAAAGGAAGCTACTGGATCGGCCGCCAAATACAAAAACAGCTTCTTCCCCATGCAGGCCGATTTTTACGCAGCGCTGACCCCCATCCAGCATTTGACGATCTATTACCAGGATGGCGTCGAAGCCTCCGGCAGCCGGGAGGCATTTGTGTTGGTAGACCGGCTTCCCTACAATGCCCATATCAAGGCGGGCCGGTTCATCCCCCCCTACGGACTGAAGCTGGACGACCACACTTCCTTCATCCGCGACAAATTAGGCTTTCGTGCACCCATCTTCGGAAAAGATGTGGGCTTGGAAGTCGGTTTTGGAGAGCATCGCTGGTTTGGCAACGCGGCGGTTTTCAATGGCAATGGTGTGGGTGGAGACGATAACAGCAAGAAGGGTTTCTCGGCCACCGGCGGATGGAAGTCGCCCACGTTCTGGCTGGCGGGGTCCCTGCTCTACAACGCGGGTCTTTCCGAAGAAAAGAGCTACGTTGGGGGATATGGGGCCGTCAACTATGGGCCACTCAGCCTGCTGGGCGAGTTGGACCTGACCGAAACAAAGGCCGCCACAACAAAGATCACCGGATCCACCGCTTATGCGGAGTTGGACTGGAAAATCAGGCGCGGCATGGTGGCCAAACTCAAGTACGATCGACATGATCCGGATACTGACACGTCCGAAGATGAACTCAATCGGTATACAGTCGGCATGGATATCTATCCCTATGCCTTTACAGAAGTGACCCTCCAGTATCGCGTCAACACGGAAACACCCGAAATCCAAAACGACCAAGCGCTGATCATACTGCATCTCTATTTTTAAGGGGCTTGCGTCGCCCCTTAAAACATTGCGGCATTGGCAGGTGTGCGAAGCACGCCGCCGTCCGCAGGACCTCGCGACTTACGATCCCTGCTGCCCTCATCTAACCCCGCCCGTGATGACACCGTCAACCGCCCTTGATTTCTGGGGGCGTGGTTTGCCCTGCCAAGATACCCTGTGCTAGGATGCCCACCGTGGCCGAGTTGTAAAATAGACGGGGGGACGCGATGAAATTGTCGGGATCGCAGATTTTTATCGAGTGTTTGAGGCACGAAGGGGTAAAGGTCGTCTTTGGGTATCCGGGCGGGGTGAATCTGCCCATTTTTGACGCCCTCTACGACGAAAAAGAGATTGAGTTCATCCTCTGCCGCCACGAGCAGGGGGGCACCCACATGGCCGAGGGCTACGCCCG
>CAZQIT010000183.1:0-5010 GCA_964592995.1 uncultured Nitrospirota bacterium
GTCCCATACTACCGTGTCCAGCACAGATAATGGGTAAGAGAAAGCCTTGTAAAGGAGGGGATTCCTCCCCTATCCAAGGGGAGGTTAGGTGGGGTAGAAAGTATCGCTAACTTTTGCAGGTTGACGCTACAGCCCCAGCAGGCGCTGGGCGTTGGTGAGGAGGATTTTTTCTCCGCACCGCAGGCTTGAAACCCGCTTGCTCAAAGTCGGCCATCCAGCGTGCGGGCGTGAGGAACGGATAGTCGGAGCCGAACAACACGCGGTCTTATGTCAATGGCCTTCATGTTGCCTCCACCTTTCGCATCAGATCATCCAGATCAAAGAGGCTTTCAAATGGAACGCCGATCTGCGCAATCCGCTCAGCGCCCCCCTCTTTTCGGTCGATCAGGGCGATCACCTTCAAAATCGTATGGTTTTCCCGCCGGAGCGCTTCCACCGCCCGCAGCGCCGATTCTCCCGTCGTCACCACATCTTCCACAACTACCACCCGCGCCCCCGGCTTCAGCGGGCCTTCGACCTGTTTTCCCGTTCCATGTCCCTTCGGCTCTTTTCGGACAATGAAGGCAGGCACGGGCTTTCCGTGCAGAAAGCTGGTGAACGCAACCGCCGTAGCGATCGGATCGGCCCCCAGGGTCATGCCACCACACCCCTCCACCGGCAGGTGCCAGATACGGTCAAAGAGCGCCGCGCCAATCAGCACCGCCCCTTCCGGATCAAGAGAGACCGGCTTGCAATCAATGTAAAAGCGGCTCATTTGGCCGCTGGACAACTTGAATATCGGGGTGCTGTGATAGCGGAAGGCGCGCTCGAAGAGCAGGTGCAGGAGCCTATCGGGATTTGTTTTTACAAACATGCTGATCCGACGCATCCGGGTGGGTTTGACGGTGGGAGGGGGCCTCTTCGTAGCGATAAAATCCGCGTCCCGTTTTTTGGCCCAGCATGTCCGCTTCAACATATTTGCGCAAAAGCGGCGCGGGACGGTATTTGCTGTCGCCAAATTCGGTGAAGAGGATTTCCATCACATCCAAACAGGTATCCAGACCGATCTGATCGGCCAGGGCCAGGGGGCCAATGGGATGGAGTGCGCCCAACACCATCGCACGGTCAATCGTTTCTGCAGAGCCGACCCCTTCCATGAGGGTGAAGACCGCCTCGTTAATCATCGGCATTAAAATACGATGGGTGATGAAACCGGGCGTGTCTTTGGAAACGATCACATTTTTACCCAGCCGCTCAATAAAGGTTTTAATCTGGGTAAAAGTCGCATCCGATGTCCGCCAGCCGGGCACGATTTCGACCAGGTTACGCTCCTGTACGGGATGCATGAACTGAACGCCGATGAACTGCTCCGGCCTTGATGTGACGGAGGCCAGGCGGGTGATGGACATTGAAGAGGTGCCGGAGGCAAACAGCGTCTCTTTGGGGCAAATCTCATCCAGTGCCTCGAACAGATCAAACTTGATCTCCTCTTTTTCCGGAACAAACTCCAGGATGATGTCGCACCGCGCTAGGTCTTCCAGACGTGAGGTCAGGCGCAGATTCTTGAGCGTCTTTTCCTTGACCCATTCGGTCAACTTGCCCTGCGTGACCGCCTCGTTGAGCTTCCATGTGATCTGCGCGACGGCCTCTTCCAGCACTGCGTCGTTAATGTCACACAAAATGACATGGGGCACCGCAGCCGAGATCGCCTGCACAACCCCTCGCCCGATCTGCCCCGCGCCGACAACACCCACAAAGCCCGTTTCCATGATGCCCCTCCTCATTGCGTGAAGACCCCCATCACGCGCATAACGCGTCCGTCATCCGCCAGACGATCTCTCCTAAGCCTTCTATCTAACCGAATCGGGGCACGGAGTCAAATAATATTCTTGACCCACCTTGATATCGTTTGATACCTTACGATGTTCTTCTCTCCATTCATCCTCAGGCTTGAACGAATGCTTGGAACAATGTCCAAAATAAAACGTCCCCTTTTTTCTTTCGCCTGCTTCGGCCTCTTCATCATTCTGATGTGGGACGTCCGGGCTTTTGGAGACGGACAGACCGTCGGAGCCCCTCTTGCCTTCGCACCGGGGGAGCGTCTGGTGTACGATCTGTCTTACATGGGAATGATCTCCGGCATCGGCGTCATGGAGGTCATGGAAAAAATAACGATGAATGGCCGCGCGGTCTATCCGGTCGTCTCCACAGCGCAGTCGAACGATTTTATCTCCCTGTTCTATCCGGTGGACGACCGCGTGGAATCCTATATCGACGTGGAGGGCCTCTATTCCCATCACCTCAATGTCCGGCAGCGCCAGGGGAAGAAACGCCGGGAAAAAACGATTGATTTCGATCAGATCGCGCACCGGGCCATCCAGACGAAAAACAATAAACAGGAGATATTCGAGGTCCCACCCCAGGTACAGGACATGCTCAGTTCGCTCTATTTTTTCAGAACACAGGGTGCCCTGCGTGTCGGGACGTCCACCTTCATTGACGTCTATGAAGATGAAAAAAGCTGGCGGTTGGAAATCCGGGCGTTGGGCCGGGAGCGGGTGACAACACCGGTGGGCGTCTTTGACACCATGAAAGTCCAGGCGCTGGTTCAATACCAGGGTATTTTCCTGGATAAAGGAGACGTTTTCATCTGGGTTACCGACGATGTCCGGCACATCCCCGTGCGCATCCATTCCAAAATTAAAATCGGCACCATCACGGCCACCCTCACCCTCCGACGAGACGGGCGGCAGGCCGGTGTTGCGCACGGCGACGCACTTCGTGCAGTGACCCACGATGGTGGAGGGGAGGGTGTAAGCCCGTCTCAATAAATGCCACAACGGATTTTCGGCCTTGAAAATGAATATGGACTGATTTTCTCTCCGACGGGGAAGGTCTGTCTTCCGATGGAGAAGGTTATCGGCTACATCTTTGAGGGACTGATTCCGAACAGTTGGCCCTCCAACGCATTTTTGGCCAACGGCGCGCGATTTTATCAGGATACCGGCTGCCATCCCGAATATGCCACGCCGGAATGCGACAACCTCTCCGATCTGATCGCACATGACAAGGCCGGAGAACGACTGCTGGAGTCTTGTCTTCCGCTGGCCCGCAAACGCATTGCCGACGAAGGGATTTCCGGCGAAATCAAAATTTATAAAAACAACACCGACTCGATGGGCAATACCTACGGCTGCCACGAAAACTATCTGATGCGCCGGGACATCGACTTCTGGAAGGCGACGGAGCAGATGATCTCCTTTCTGGTCACCCGCATCCTCTATATTGGCGCCGGAAAGGTCTTGAAAATTTCGGGAAAGAACCAGTATGTCATTTCCCAGCGTGCCCAGCATATTCACGAGAAGAGTTCTTCCTCCACCACCTCCTCCCGGAGCATCATCAACACAAGGGATGAGCCGCATGCCGACGCGGAAAAATATAGAAGGCTTCACATCATCCTCGGCGACTCTAATATGTCGGAGTGCGCCACCTATCTGAAGGTGGGGGTCACGGCACTGCTCCTCTCCATGATCGAACGCGGGTTTCATGTGGCGGGCATGGAGTTGGAAGACCCCGTAAAGGCCATGCGCGAAATCTCCCGTGACCTGACCCTCAAGCGTCGGGTTCGCCTGGAGTCCGGCAAGGAATATACCGCACTGGAAATACAGCGGGTCTTTCTGGAAAAGGCGAAGGCGTATGTCGCAGCCCACGGAGAAGATCAGGCCGATTTCGATGTTGTGGCCCGTTGGGAGTCGGTTCTTTCCGCCCTCTCGGAAGACCCTCGACCACTTTCTGGCCCGTTGGCCGGACCGTTGGCCCGACAGTTGGACTGGGTTGCCAAGCGGGAGTTAATCTGCGCCTATATCGAAAAGAGGGACTGTGGCTGGGACGATCCGCGCATCCCTCTGTTGGACTTGCAATATCATGACGTGAATCAGGATAAGGGCCTCTACGCACTGTTATGTCGGCAGGGACGGATAGACACCCTGACCACCGAAGCGGCGATTCAACAGGCCATGGACACCCCCCCCCAGACGACGCGCGCCAAGGTGCGGGGTGATTTCATCCGCTTTGCAAAAGAGAAGAACCGCTCCTATACGGTCGATTGGACCTATCTGAAGCTCAACGGTTATTGGGAAGAGACGATCCTCTGCATGGACCCTTTTGCCGCCACGAATATGCGCCTGAATGAATTGATCGCCGCCGCAACCCCCAAAAGGTAATTCGGTTGTAAACAAGCCCCCTTTGTGTTGTAGGGGGGATCAAAAACCATGCGCATAACGGACGATCAAATCCAAGCCATTCGCCGACTGGCTTGCCAATTGGCGGGGAGTCAAACGCATGTGCGCGTTTTTGGCTCCAGGCTGGATGATACGGCTCACGGCGGAGATATTGACCTCATGCTTGAATTTCCGGAACCTGTGGAAAATCCCGCGCTCATGGCCGCTAAAATGTCTGCTCAAGTGTCACGTGTTATGCACGGACGCAAAGTGGATGTGCTCATTAGCGCACCCAATCTCATGCGTCTACCCATCCACGACATTGCGTTTAAAAAGGGGCAATTGCTATGACGCTTGCACCCGATATCAGATTGCGCCTACAGTTTCTGCTTCGCGTCGTGGGCAAAGAATGCCACCACCTCACCACCACAGACCAGCGTTTGTTTGGAGGCTTGTTTCCGCTTTCGCAAGTCGCTAATCTTGAAGCAAACCCCGATCTGGCAGAGCGAGTGGAAGCCTTTGTGGGCAGGTTTGGCCGACTACAAGACACTGTGGGCGACAAACTATTGCCTTTACTCTTGACGGCCTTGGGTGAAAAAGTATCTGCCGCCATTGACAACCTTGATCGCGCTGAACACCTAGGGTTAATTCAGTCTGCTGACGAATGGATAACCATGCGCACCCTGCGAAACCAGATGGTTCACGAATACGTTGAAGACTCGGTTGTGCTCATCAGTGCCCTGCAAACGGGCCATGCCTTTGTGCCCGCACTCATCGTTACAGTCAACAAAATAAATGCCGAAATAAAACA
>CAZQIT010000184.1:0-9830 GCA_964592995.1 uncultured Nitrospirota bacterium
TGTTGACCAGGTGCATCAGGTCGCGGATATGCCCGCCCGACATCTTCACCAATAATCGCGCGTCTTCGGGGTCTTCAAACAACACGGGGATGTTGATCCGCCGACCCAGGGCTTCGACCATCTTATCCACGTGGTCTTCGATAAATTCCGTCTCCTCGACCGTCCGCTTCCAGGGGGCGTCGCGCCGCCGCAGGGGCACCATCGGCAACACAAACGGCGGATGGCCGAAGCAGTTTTGCGCGGGATCGGGGGCGCTGTATACAATATGAATCGGCATGGTATAGAGGACGTGGCAGGCCATTTCCTGCATGAGGCCGCGACCCGCAGTCAGGATGGCGTAAATATCGTCACGGTCTGATCGATCCAGGTTGTCGAGGATGACCAGCACGCCCAACGGCTTGATCTCCTTCACGGCCTCCGCTGCAGACCGAAGAAGCTGGTTGGTCATGTCGATCAAGACACTTGGGGTTTCTCGGAAAAGACGTTTGGCGGTCTTCGCGTGTTCGGAACCCGCTTGCGACTTGGCGAAGAAATTGGCAACCAACTTGCCCAGCAGGGGGATGCCCACCCCCACCTCGACTCCGGCTTCGATTCCAATTTCGGACTGGATGGTCTTCTTGTCTTCGTGCGTGATTTCGGCGAACCAACTGGAAACACGTTCGACTTCACGTTGGGGGAGCGGTTTTCTGATTTCACAGCAGGCCTGCTCCACCGCCTGGGCCGCAAGCAGGTAAAGGTCGGAGAATTCCACCTTGTTGACGCCCAGTTTTTTGTCGACTTCCACCACGATGCTTAAAAAGCCCGCCGCGTCCGTCTTCTGTTGCACCGCCAGCAACTCGGTTGATTTACCCGAACCCATATGCCCGCAGAGGCAGCGATGGTGGAAGGTTTTGTCGAGCGCAGCAGCGCCTCTGAGTGCACGGGACACCTCGTCAACCAGATTATTCCCCCGCAGCCGGCTAAAATCGTAATAGCGCAGATCGTCCCGCGCCACGGCGCGGTTGGTCTGGCACGCCTGTGGCACCTGCATGATGTCCGAGACGGGATAGGTGATGTTTGAAATCGCCATAGGCCGCATTATAGTGAAAAATGGGATGGATGGAAAGGGGACGCGGTCAGTTCATATTAGAATGTTGAGGGACCTTGCACGGCAGGGGGGGGCACAAACTTCTGAAATCAGTCTGCTTTCAGATTCTCAATCTGCTCGCGCAAGATCCAAAGCAGCACAAGACCCGGCAGCGCGGTGAGGAAGGTGATGAAAAAGAAGGTTGGCCAGCCGTGGGCAGCCACGAGAAAACCAGATGGCGGGCCGACGAAGACGCGGGCCATGGCCGAGAGCGCCGACAGCAGGGCATATTGCGTGGCGCTGTAGCGGTGATTGCAAAGCGACATCAGGAGGGCAACAAAAGCGGCGGTGCCCATGCCGCCCGCGAGGTTTTCAAAGCCGATGGCCCCGATCATCAGGCCGTAGTCTTTCCCCGCGACGGCAAGCCACATGAAGACGAGATTCGAGATGGCCTGAAGGATGCCGAAAACCATCAGGGAGCGAAAGAGGCCCAGCCGCGTCATCCACGCGCCGCCCGCCAGCGCCCCGACAAGCGTCGCGATCAAGCCGAAGCCCTTGTTGACCGCCCCCACTTCGGTCTTGGTGAAATTGAGACCCGCTGTGTCCTCCATCCCCCCCAGCAGAAAGCGCGTGGTGAGCGTGCCCGCAAAGGCGTCTCCCAGTTTATAGAGCACGATCAGGGCCAGGATCATCACGGCGCCGGGGCGGGAGAAAAAATCGAAGAACGGCTTCCAGACGGCCTCCACCAGCGTCCGGGGCGGCGTGGCCGCCACTTCCGACTCCGGCCCCAGAAGGGGGATGACGACGCAGGCCGCCATCAGGAGGGCCAACGTCCAATAGGTCGCCTGCCACCCGATCTGGTCGGCCATCATGAGGGCCAGCGCGCCGGAGGTGAGCATCGCCAGGCGATAGCCCAGGACCGATACGGCGGCGCCAACTCCGCGTTCGGGCGCGCGAAGCAGGTCGGCGCGATAGGCGTCGATCACAATGTCCTGCGAGGCGGACGTAAAGGCGACCCCCACCGCCAGGGCCGCCAGCATCGGCAAGGCATGGTCGGGCGCGAGCGTGCCCATGCCGGCCAGACAAATCGAAAGCAGAATCTGCGCGAGCGCGATCCATCCGCGCCTGCGGCCCAAAAGCGGCGGAACGAAGCGGTCCATCAGGGGTGACCAGATAAATTTGAGGGTGTAGGGCAGGCCGACCAGCGAGAAAATGCCGATCGTTTTAATATCCACCTTCGCGTCCGTCATCCAGGCTTGCAGCGTACCGCCGGTGAGGGCCAGCGGCAGACCGGAAGAGAAGCCGAGCAGCAGGACGGCGGCCACGCGGCGGTTGCGGAAGACCTCAAAGTAGGTTTTCGGATTCACCGGATGCAAACGACGGAAGTTTAGGGTGTCAGGATTTGTCGTGTCGGAGCAGGGAGAGAAACTCCCCCCGCGCTTTGGAGTCGGTTTTGAAGACCCCCAACATGGCGCTGGTCACGGTACTGGCATTTTGTTTTTCAACGCCCCGCATCATCATGCACAGGTGCTGCGCCTCAATGACCACTCCCACGCCCAGCGGTTGAACCTTGTCCAGAACGGCCTCGGCAATCTCGCAAGTGAGTCGCTCCTGTAACTGAAGTCTGCGGCTGAAGACCTCCACAACGCGGGGCAGCTTGCTCAAGCCCACCACTTTTTTGTTGGGCAAATAAGCGATGTGGCACTTTCCAAAGAAGGGGAGCAAATGGTGTTCGCACAGAGAAAAAAAATTGATGTCCTTGACGATGACCATCTCTTCATGGCTGATCGTAAAAAAGGCGTCGTTTAAAAGACGGTCCACATCCTGTCGATAGCCCTGGGTGAGAAACCGGAGCGACCGCTCCACCCGCCCGGGCGTGCCGCGCAGCCCCTCGCGTTCGACATCCTCTCCCAGCGACTGAAGCAACGTTCGGACTAAATCCTGTAGATTCGGACTTTCCGGAGACGGGTGTTCGTACGCTCCGGATGGGTCTTTAGACACTTTTGAAATTCCTCACGACAGGGGAAACGACATTCTCCCCGGTCACGTTCATTCTCGATCCCGCATCAACTGCTTCTTAATCATCTGGAACAGGGTTTGATAATCGGCTTCACCTTCCCGGATCTTTTTTTCGTGCTTCTTCATGATCTCCCGGACTTCCTCGTGGAGGAGATCCTCCACCTGAAGTTCTTTCAGAATCAGGGCGTCAACTTTGGAGACGAGTTCTGCTTTATGTGCCCTCTTCTCCTTAAAGTCGATCAGTCCTTCGTTCGCGAGTGTCTCCACTACTGTTTTGGCCAGGCCCGCGACCCGCTCTCTGGAAAATCGCATGTCGGAGGATAACGGAGGGACGCGGTGATGTCAATTCAGGACACCCTGCGGAGGTTGGGAAGGATGAGGGGGTATCGGTTCATCTTTTTGGAGATATACTTTTTGAGTGCCTTCTGAACCTGCTTCTCAATGACCTCCGAAGCGGGCGGCTCATCTTCCGGCCCCCGTTGGGTCTCCATGGCTTCGAACAACTGCTCGACGACGCTGCGCAGTCCCTTCCAGAGCGGCAGCTCCGGGTCATTCTGCACAAAACCCCGGGACAAGAAGCTGATCCCGTCGCAGCGGTTCGTCTTCGAGACCGACAGGGTCACCACCAGCATCCCCTCTGACGCCAGATATTGACGGTCGGCGAGGGTGGGCATTTCAATGTCGTACTTTCCGTCAATGTGAATCCGTTCCGCCGAAACCGGCCTCCCCGATTCACACCCGTCGGGCGTCAACAGCAGAGTCTCCCCGTTTTCGATCACCCGAATCTGTTCTGCGGAGAGATGGGTCTGCGCCGCCACTTCGGCGTGGGCCAGCAGTTGGCGGTAATCCCCATGTACCGGAATAAAGTATCGGGGCCGCACCCACTCAATCATTTGCTTCTGTTCTTCCTGGTGGGCATGTCCGGAGACATGCACCGGCGCGCTCTTCTCCTGCACCACACGCACCCCTCTGCGCAGGAGATGATTGATCATTTTGGTGACCCCCCCCTCGTTACCCGGAATCACGCGCGCCGACAGGATGACCGTGTCCCCTTTTTGAAGACTCAGATGTTTGTGCTCACCCACCGCCATTTTAAAGAGGGCGGAGGAGGGTTCCCCCTGACTTCCGGTGGTGATGATGACCGCCTCACGATCCGGTGTCTGATCCAACGCTTGAAGCGGCAACACCTGATCGGGTGAGAGGGCACAATGGCCCGCTTCGCGGCCGATCCGGAGGGCATCTGTGAGGCTTTTCCCCGTCAGGAACAGTTTTCGCCCATGTTGTGCAGCGCGTTTAGCGATCTGATCAATCCGGTGCAGGTTGGAGGCGAAGGTGGCAATAAAAATCCGGCCTTCAATTTGGGGAAAGAGGCGTGAAAAGGTCTCGCCAATGCTGCTCTCCGATGCGCAATGACCCGCCCGCTCCGAGTTGGTACTGTCCGAAAACAGGGCCAACACCCCCTGTTGGCCATATTCGATAAAAGGCGCCGCGTCAAAACCCTCCCCGCGCACGGGGGTGGGGTCAATTTTAAAATCGCCCGTATGAATGACACAACCCGCCGGCGTGGTGATGGCGTAGGCGACACTGTCGGCGATGCTGTGCGTCACCGGAATCGCCTCAATGGAAAAAGGGCCGAGCGTGACAGGCGTCCTAGGTTGAATCGGAATCAGTTGGATTTCGGGCGCAATAGCGGATAGACCGTCGGCCCCGCTGGCCCCGCTGGCCGCGTCGGCCGCAGCCTCCGTCGGCATTTGCGTAAAAAGATCCTGCCGGTGTCCCTTGAGACGATCTGAAAGAAATCCCAGTGTCAGCGGGGTTCCATAGATTGGCGCGTTCATTTCGCGCAATAGATAGGGGACGGCGCCGATGTGATCCAGATGTCCATGGGTCAGGAAAATGCCCAGCAGCTTTTTGGAAGCATTCCGCAGATACGTAAAATCAGGGATGACAATATCCACCCCCAGCATGTCATGGTCCGGAAACATCAGCCCGACATCCACCACCACAACGTTATGGTCATATTCAAAGAGCATCATGTTCATGCCGAAAGCCCCCACCCCACCTAGGGGGATGACTTTCAGCGGTTTTGGGTGATGCGTTGAGCTTTTCATGGGCGGCTTGGGATACGAACAGGGAAAAACAGGCGTGTAAGAGACCGGGCAGTTCTATCATACCTTTTCGTATCAAAGCAAATGGGCGCGCACGGGGACGCCGCAGGGTCATGACGGCTTGGTTTTAAATAGGGAAAGTAAAAGAGGGGCACGGTGATCCGCTCCCTTAAAATGTCCGGATTGGTTTGATCGGCCAACGTTCTTTGTGGATCGGTTTGATTTAACACCACCCCCACGAACTGAATGCCCGCGTCCCCGCCGCAGCGCAGCGAAAGGAGGGTGTGGTTGAGTGTACCCAAACCGCTGCGCGCCACCAGCAGCACCGGAAGCCCCATCCGGCGGATGAGGTCCAACAACAACAGACGGGGCGTCAGCGGAACCATCAGGCCGCCAATCCCCTCCACGAGGGTGAATGAATGCCGGCGGCGCAGCCGCTCCCAGGCCTTCAGAATCACACTGAAGCGCACGCCTCCTGCCTCCCGCCGCGCTGCGGCATGGGGGGAGAGTGGGGCGCGGTAGCGATACGGGACAATCTCTTCCATCGTATCCGACACACGCGCCGCTGCCGCCAAGGCACGGCCATCCGCTGGGATCAACGCTCCACCCCTGCGGGAGCTTCGACATCCTGTTTCAACCGGCTTCATGACGCCCACATCAATCCCGTCATCAGACAAGAGACGGGCCATTGCACAGGCAATCAGGGTCTTGCCCACGCCAGTGTCCGTCCCTGCGATAAAAACACCCGATGCCTTGATCGCGCGCCGATGATTCATAAATCCTACGGCTGGCGGTATGCTTCGCACACCTGCCCAGGTGATGTTATTCGATTCTGCTGCAAAACCCTCCGTTCATCCTTCGAGAGCCTCAGGACGAACGGAGAAGTGGTTGAAATTATTTTAGTTTTTCCGTTCATGCTGAGCCTAGTCGAAGCATTCATAGGGTTTTTCAGCAGAATCGTTATTCATGGACGAGCCCTATGTAAGAATCCGACTGTCGAGGGTGAAGCACTGCCCGGAGACATGCTTCATGTGAGAGAGGCCCACGATAAAACTGCAAACCTCGTCAAAGGTCGAAGTGCGTTTCAGAGCGTTTTCCTCAATCCGGTCCTGCCACTTCGCCGGACTCAACCCTGTGGTCATGGCGGTGGGAAGCAAACCGGGTGCGACGGCATTGACACAAATCGTGCGCCACTCTTTTGCCGCCGACTGGGTGAGCGCCATCAGGCCAGACTTGGAGGCGGCATAGGCCGCCTGGCCGATTCGCCCCGATGCGGCATGGGAGATGATGTTCACGATGTGTCCACCGTTCCCCCCGTTTGCGCAAGACATCCGTCTTCCCGCCTCGCGCATACAAAAGAAGGGGCCGGAGAGGTTGACGGCCAAGACGTCGTCCCACGTCTCTTCCGTGAGATTTACAAAGTGGGAGCAATCTGTTACCGCCGCGTTGTTAATCAGCACATCCAATTGGCCCCATCTTGCCCAAAACAGATCAAACATCTGTCGGGTCGCATCCGCACTGCGCAGGTCTGCGCAAAAGAGACACGCCTCCGCCCCGGCGGACTGCAGGGTCTGTACAAGCGTCTCTCCGGCAGAAATGTTGCGATAAACATGCACCCCGATCCGGTCGCCTGCAGCCGCAAAGGCGCGACAAAGCGCCCCCCCCAGACCGCCGGACGCGCCCGTAATGAGCACTGTGCGCACGGGTCGCTTCGCTCCCTTGCAATCTCTCATATGAGTCGAAGCGCCTGCCCCACCTCTCGCAGGGACGACAGCAGCCGATCCATCTGCGGACGGGTGTGGTTGGCCATCAGGCTGATGCGCAGGCGACTCGTTCCGGGAGGCACCGTGGGGGGGCGAATGGCGGGAAGATAAAACCCCGCCTCCAGCAGTTTTTGAGAAAAGAGCAGCGCCGTTTCACTCCGCCCCACATACAACGGCACAATCGGTGTTTCGGTTGCGCCCACATCAAACCCTAACGGCCGGAGCTTTGCCAGAAAATAGCGCGTGTTCTCCCAAAGCCGTTTTCGAGGTGCGTCATCCGTCTGCAAAACATCCAGGGCGGCAATCGCCGCCGCTAGGATGGCGGGCGGAAGCGCCGTGGTATAAACGAAAGCGCGGGCCTTGTTGATGAGGTACTGCACCGTCAGATCATCTGCGGCCAGAAAACCGCCGAGGCTGCCCAGGGCCTTACTGAGTGTCCCCATCTGAAGAATTCTGGAGCTGCGGATATTGAAATGGGCGCAGGTCCCTTCTCCCTTCGGACCTAAAACACCCGTGGCATGGGCGTCATCCAGATAAATCAGGGCATCGTACTGCTCCGCCAACGCCAACAGCGCAGGCAGCGGTGCGATCTCTCCTTCCATACTGAAGACCCCCTCCGTTAAAATGAATGCCCGCTGCGCGGACTTACGCCGCTCAAGAAGCCTTTTCAATCGATCCATGTCCAGGTGAGGATAGACGCGGAAGAGGCCCTTTGAGTGCCGCGCCCCCTCAATTAGACTGGCATGGTTGAGCCGGTCTGACAGGATCAGGTCGTCCGGGCCAATCCATGCGCCGAGGGCACCCAAATTGGCCATATAGCCCGTGGAGAAGACCAGCGCCGATTCCGTGGCTTTCAACTGTGAAAGGCGGGACTCCAAGAGGGCATAAAGGGAGCGATTTCCAGAGATCAGGCGAGAGGCACCTGCCCCAACTCCAAATCGCCGGATGGCCGAAAGGGCGGCCTCTTGTACGGCGGGATGACGGGACAGGCCGAGGTAATCGTTGGAGCCAAACAGGAGAAGGTCTCTTCCGTCTCGCTCAACCCGGGTCGCGTCAACGCCATCTGCGCCATCAGGGGGATCAGATGCGATCAGCTTACGCCAAGCATGTTGGCGTTGGAGTCGGTCGATTTCCGGCTGAAGGTGCTGCATGGCCTACATGGCATTATACCGCGGACACGATGGAATAGACATCCATCTCCACAAGTGCCCCTTTTGAGGAGATGCGCGCCTGGATGCGCTCCCCTTTTTTCATTCCCAGCTTTTCTAAAACGCGGACGGAGGCAGAATTTTCAGGGAACGATTTGGCTTCGATCCGCTGAAGCCCCATGTCGCCGAATCCGAACGCCAGTACCGCCCGGCAGGCCTCCGTCATATAGCCCTGACCCCGAAAAAGATGCATCAGCAGAAACCCCATCTCCCCCAGGCCTGCGTCCCGCTCCCATCGAATAAAGCCGACCGTTCCGATCGGTTTTTCGTTGACGTGAATCCGCCAATTGCTGGGCAGACCGGGCAGAATCTGATCGGCGGCGGATCGACCATCCGGGATAAATGCAGGCTGTACCCCGTTATCGGTGGAAATCAGCGTCAGGCGTGCGGTGTTGAGGGGCGGCGGCGTCCAGGACATTATGGTCTCGTCCATGAATAACATCCACACCACCAAGGGCAAACGAGTCGCCCTGTTTGCAAGGCGCGAGGAGCGCGCATACCCTTTGGTATGTAAGCGATGAGCAACGCAGCAAACAGGGATGAATCGGCAGCCCGACTGGGGATGTTATTCATGGACGAGACCTATGGTCCTTTCTGGCCGACATGAATCGCCACAATGCCCCCGGAAAGATTCCGATAAGAGACATCGTGAAACCCTGCCTCTTCCATCCGGGTTCGAAGCGCCTCCTGCACGGGAAAGCGTCGGATGGAGTCGGGGAGATATTGGTAGACACCGGTGTGATCCCCGGAGACCCACGCGCCCAGCCTGGGCAGCAGCGTAAACGAATAAAAATCGTACAACATCCGCAAGAGCGCCTGCTGCGGCCTGGAAAATTCCAGGCAGACCATCCGGCCTCCCGGCTTGAGCACACGGCAGATTTCACGGAGCGTCTGGTCCAGATTGGAGACATTCCGAACGCAAAATCCGGTGAGGGCGACGTCAAAGAGATGATCGGGGAAGGGCAATGTTTGTGCATTGCCAAGCACGCAAGCGGCGGGCAGACCCCGCAGCTTCTGCTGTCCGATGCGCAGCATCGGCTCGTTGAAGTCGACGGCCACCACGGTGCCCCCGTTCCCCACCGCTCTTGCCGATAAAACAGACAGGTCGCAGGTGCCCGCACCCACGTCAATGACACGCGCATGAGGAGACAGTGCCGCCAGGCGCAGCGCTTCTTTCTTCCAGAGGTGGTGAAGCCCGAAGGAGAGCAGCGTATTGTTCAGATCGTAAAATCGCGCAACCGATGAAAACATCGCCTGAACGTTGCGTTCTTTATCGGCAGGAGAAAAGGTCATGGGCAAGGTCGCGCTGCAGGACGGCGGCTGTCGTTGACTTCAGGAGGGCTGTTTGATAGGATGTCGTCGCGGGGTGGAGCAGCCTGGTAGCTCGTCGGGCTCATAACCCGAAGGTCGTCGGTTCAAATCCGGCCCCCGCAACCCCCCTCTTTTACTTTCTCTCATTTCCCATCATCAATACCCTCCCCAATATAACACAGCAGGCACCGTCTAGTACCCATCGCATAAAACTCCAAAAGGCCAGTCCAGAGCCTTTTTATCGTTACGTTCCATCTGGATTCCCGCTTTTGCGGAAATGACGATTTCTCGCGAGACCGTCAATGTTGAATGTGGCTCTTGCAAAATAAAAGAGAGCGGCGTATGAATACGCCAG
>CAZQIT010000185.1:0-6931 GCA_964592995.1 uncultured Nitrospirota bacterium
TGGGCGTGGTCGTGTACACCCGCACACAGACGCCCCGCTTCTGCGGAGATCTCTTTAAGGCAGGACTTTTTGTCTTGGTCCGGGCGATGACTCGCCCTTTTTTTGTCAACTGATTAATCGTAGGCACTTAAAAACGCTCCCCCTCACCCCGCCAGCAACGGCACAACATGAGAAGTATAGAAGACTCCCCCCCTCTTTGTCAACACCGCGTTATCAGGTTGTCATCCCAAAGTAGGAATGTCCGGTTCTTAGCAAAATGCAACGGCTCCCAACGCCCTTTCACTGGGGCCAAATGAGGACATTATTTCTTATGAAATGGCCCTTCGTCGAAGTTTCTCCTGGGTCAGGCGAATCAGAAAAAACAGCTCCTCACTTTTGAACAGGGCCTGGACGGCAACATAACCTGCGATCCCCATCAACAGGGTGCATCCAAACAGCGCGGTTTTGGCACCCCATGCCCCCTCCATCTGCCAGATGGCCTGCTGACGCACCCAGATTGCTGGCAGCACAATCATCACGCAGGAGACGGCAATCTTTCCATAAGCCCGCAGGAGACCTCTCCCCCATGTCTGCTCCTCCCCCCTCCCCTCCCCCCTCCCCCTCCCCAAAGGCTTTTCTCCATTCATCCGCCCAATCCGACGTCGCAACATCAAAAGGAGTGCGGAAAACTGAAAGATAGCGGAAGCGGTCGTCGCCAATGCCAGTCCCCGATATTGCAGCGGGCCAATTAAAATAAGGCTGACGGCAAGATTCAATCCCATCGACAGGATGGCCACCCACATCGGGGTTCGGGTATCCTGCATGGCATAGAAAACGGGCACCACAATGCGAATGCCCGCAAAGGCCCAAAGTCCAACCGCATAACAAAGAATGGCGTCGGAGACGCCGACCGTGGCCGCCGGATCGAAAGCGCCATGTTCATAAACCAGGTGCACAATCGGCATCCGCAGGAAAATCAGTCCGGTCATTGCTGGGGCGATCACAAAAAAAAGGAGACGAAGGGAAAAGTGGGTCGTTTCATGCAGTGCCACCGTGTCGCGGCCAACCGCCGCTTTGGACAGGGTCGGCAGCAGGACAGTGGAGAGGGCCACGGCAAAAATACCCAGCGGAAAGTGGATCAGCCGCATCCCGTAATAGAGGAAGCTGACACTCCCCGCAGGCAGCGTGGAGGCCATCCAGGTGTTGACCAGGAGATTGACTTGCACCACGGAAAGTCCCACCAGCGTCGGCAAGAGCAGTCGTCCGACTTGAAGTACACCCGGATGCACAGGCCAAATCGTGTGAAAAGAAAAAGAGAAACCCTCTTTATGAAGCGCGGGAAGCTGCACCAGGCATTGCGCCAGCCCCCCCAGGGCCACGCCCATCGCCACACCATAAACAGGATGGGTCAAAAAGGGAAGACTTAAAAATATGGAGATCACGCTCACGACATTAAAGACGCTGGAAGAGAAGGCCCCTGGCGCAAAATGTCCAATGCTGTTTGAGATGCCCATCGCCAACGCGGCCAGGGAGATAAAGAGCAGGAACGGGAACATCATTCGGGTGAGCGTGGCGGTCAGATGTGCCTGTTCTGGGGTAGACGAAAATCCGGGGGCGATCCACCCCACAATCTGTGGGGAAAAGAGGATGCCCAGGCCCACGACGATGCATAAAAACACCAGCAGTGTCGTAAAGACGGCTGCGGCCAGCCGTTGGGCTGCCGCCCTGGATTGGTGCAGATATTCCGTAAAAACGGGGATAAATCCCGCCGACATGGAGCCTTCCGCAAACAATTCCCGCAACATATTGGGAATCCGAAACGCCACATAAAAGGCGTCCGCCACGGGGCCGGCCCCCAGCACCCCCGCCAGGACCATCTCCCGAATAAAACCCAAAACTCGGCTCATCAGGGTGCCGACCGCCACCACGCCGGCTTTTTGGGCGAGTTCCGCTTCGGTCTGCTCCTGATTAACCATGATAAAGTTTGGATTCTTGGGGGGATCGTCTACGGAGGTGGCGCGCCTGGCAGGAATTGAACCTGCAACCCACAGCTTAGAAGGCTGTTGCTCTATCCGTTTGAGCTACAGGCGCCAGAGGCGGAATCGTACCATGCTTTCGTTGATAACGCCACAGGCCCGTGTTATCATCGCGCCCCAGGCATGGGAGATTCCATTTGGTGGCCGCAGACCGCACGGGGCGTATTTGGAGTCTGTCCGTTCAGTACTTGAAAGGGGTGGGTCCAAAGCGTGCCCAACTGTTTGAACAGTTAGGAATCGAAACCCTGGAAGATCTTCTGTTCTTTGCCCCCTTTCGCTATGAAGACCGAACGGCCTTAAAGCCGATCGGATCGCTTCAGCCCGGTTCCGAACAGACTGTTCTGGCGGAGGTCAGGGCCGTCTCCCTTTCCGAATCCCGTTTCAAGAAAATGAAAATTGCCGACGTGACCCTCTTTGACAATACGGGCGTGTTGCATGCCAAATGGTTCAACCAACCCTATCTGGCCGAGTTGTTCAAGAAGGGCGACCGGGTCATGCTCAGCGGGAAGGTGCTGGTCAATGATTATGGGGGACACCATCTGGAGATGGCGTCCCCACAATATGAAAAAGTGGACGAAGATGAGCCGCAGATTCACGTCGGGTGTATTGTTCCGATTTATCATGAGACAAAAGGGATCACCAGCCGACAGATTCGTACCCTGATGCGTCGCACACTCAACCAATATGCCACCCAGATTCCAGATCGACTCCCGGAAGAGGTCGTTTCTGCGTTCATGCGCCAGGGCACGTTCTGCCCCTTTTCGGATGCGCTGTGTGCGCTTCATTTTCCAAGGGCAGGCGCGGATATGTCCCTGCTCAATGCGGGGAGAAGCCCTGCGCATCGGCGCCTGGCCTTCGACGAGCTTTTTCTGCTCCAGGCGGGACTGGCCCTTCGAAAAAAGGGGCTGGCTTCACGATCACAGGGTATTGCGTTTAACGTCGAAGCGCGCCATGTCGCGGCGCTTCGGGGTCTGCTTCCGTTTTCCCTGACTCGCGCCCAGGAGCGGGTCTTCGCCGAAATTTCGGCGGACATGGCCTTGATTGATCCGATGCACCGGCTGATTCAGGGCGATGTGGGTTGCGGCAAGACCCTGGTGGCCTTGATGGCCATCCTGATCGCCATCGGAAATGGATTTCAGGCAGCCCTGATGGTTCCGACCGAGATTCTGGCCGAACAGCATTTTTTATCCCTTTCGGGACACCTCTTGGCGCTGGGACAGACCTGCTGCGCCCTTTCAAGCGACATGAAAACCCGTGACAAGGCGGAAACGCTGGCCCACATTGCGTCGGGCGAGACGGCGCTGGTCATCGGCACCCACGCCCTGATCCAGGAGGCCGTTCAATTTAAAAAACTGGGCCTGGTGGTGGTGGATGAGCAGCACAAATTTGGTGTCTTGCAGCGGGCCAAACTGACGCAAAAGGGATGCCATCCTGACACACTGATCATGACCGCGACGCCGATCCCCAGAACCCTGGCCCTGACGCTGTATGGCGATCTGAACATCTCGGTCATCGACGAGCTGCCGCCGGGGCGCGCCCCGGTTCAGACGCGCCTGTTTCGGGGCAAACGGCGTGAGCTGGCCTACCCCTGCGTGGAAAGTGAGCTGGCGCGGGGGAGACAAGCCTATGTGGTCTGTCCCCTGGTTTCGGAATCGGAAAAAGTAGACCTGAAGGCGGCCGTCGCGCTCTCGGCCCTGCTCCAAAAAGAGACCTTCCCGCATCGTCGCGTCGGCCTGCTCCACGGACGGATGAAGCGGGCGGAAAAAGAGCGAATCATGGACGAATTCAAGAGAGGCTTGTTGGATGTGCTGGTCGCCACCACGGTGGTCGAAGTCGGCATTGACGTTCCCAACGCCACCGTCATGCTGATTGAACATGCCGAGCGGTTTGGCCTCTCACAGCTCCATCAGCTTCGCGGCCGTGTGGGGCGGGGCAGCGAACGCTCTTACTGTCTCCTGGTGGCAACCGACCCCCTTTCTGAAGCAGCCAGACGACGGCTTTCCGCCATGGTCGACAGTGGCGACGGTTTCGCCCTGTCCGAAGCCGATCTGGCCATCCGGGGACCGGGCGAATTTTTCGGAACACGCCAGTCCGGCGTACCCGCGTTGCGCGTCGCCAACCTGCTTCGGGACGCCGATCTTCTGGAATCTGCGCGCCCGTCGGCCTTTGAATGGGTGGATCGGGACCCGACGCTGCAAACGGCAGAGAGTCGTCCCCTCCGTGCCTATCTGGAAGGCAAGTGGGGCGCGCACCTCTCCGCATTAATGGTGGGATAGGGCCCTGCGGGCGGCGATGCGCTTCGCGCAGCCCACAAGGACGGTCGTTTTAACAGCGGAGGAGTTCAAAAAGTGCATGCAAAAGAAACAGAACCGCCGCGTGGGAATCACCTCTCCGTCCTGCTTCGACAATGGGAACGAGAGGGACGTCGGGGTTTTAAAGTCGTCCGCGCCGGTGTGATCTCCACGCTGGACCTGCTGTTCACGGAGCGGGAATTGCTGCGCCTGCGAAGCCGATTGGACAAGGTCAATCAACATCTGTCACAGGTTTACAGGGAGATTGGAGAGAAGATGGCGACCATCTGGGTGCGGGGTGGAGACGATGCCCTATCGGACGAGGAGAGGACAAAACACCTGAGTGAAGTACGAAGGCTGCAGGAAACGCAGCGCGAAATTCTCCGCCAGATACAGGAATGGGAGGGCTGAATGGCCATTCACGCGGTCATTGATCTGGGCACCAACACCTTTCAACTGTTGATCGCAGAAACGGACGCTCCTCTCCGGCGTATTCGCACGGAAAAGCGGATGACCCGACTGGGAGAAGGTTTCTCAATGGAGAAGGTCATTCGTCCATCTGCCATTGAACGGGCCATCCCGGCCCTGCTCCATTTCAAAACGGTGCTTTCCCAATACCCCGTCGATCACCTGATGGTGGTCGGCACCAGCGCCGTTCGGGATGCGGAAAACAGCGCAGACTTTCTCCATGCGGTCAAACAACGGTGTGGCTTTGATGTCCAGGTGTTTTCGGGGGAGGAAGAGGCCCTTTGCACCTTCCTGGGGGTCAATCAGGTCATGCAGCACCAGTCGGGAACCCTGCTGGTGATCGACATCGGCGGGGGAAGCACCGAGTTGATCGTCGCCGAGGGGGCCACGCCGAAGCGGCTCTTTAGCCTGCCGATCGGCGTGGTGCATTTTACCGAACGGTATCTTTCCGGGAGTGGCGGCACGCCGACGTCGCAATCACGGATCGCCCTGGATGCCGCCGTCGACGAGGCCCTCTCGCCGATTGTGGATGCCCTGCCCCGTGGAGACGAATGCCGCTTTGCAGGCACGGCGGGCACCCTCACCACCCTGGCGGCCATCGACCAGCGCCTGTCGGTTTATACTGCTGAAAATGTAAACGGATATGCCCTCTCTGCCTCTGCCATCGCCCGAATTTACGCCCTCCTGTCGTTGATGACCCCTGCACAACGCCGGGACGTCCCCGGACTGGAGACCGGACGGGAAGAGATTATCATCGCGGGCAGCCTGATTCTGTTGCGCGTGATGAAGCGGGTGGGATGCGATCGGGTCTATGTCAGCGACTACGGTTTAAGGGAAGGGGTGCTGATCCGGCACAGGCAGGCCGCACCCCTCGCAGGGGCCGCACCCCTCGCAGGGGTCGCACTCCTCGCAGGGGCCGTCTCTCCATGACAGACAAGCAGAATCAATGCCACGCCGAAGTGGTCGATATTCGGCGCTTGACGCACGACATCAAGGAAATTTGCCTGGGGCTGATTCAGCCTCCCTCGCTCCGGTTTACGGCAGGCCAGTACATTTCGATTGAGATCACCGAGGTGAAGGATGGGCATCCCCGTTTGAATAATCGCGCCTATTCGATTGCTTCGGCACCCGAAGAAAACACCGCCATTCTGCTCTGTGCCAACCTGGTGCGGGGGGGGCCAGGTTCGACCTATCTGCATGGCCTCCGCCTGGGCGACCCCGTCCGGTTTCTGCCTCCGATGGGATTTTTTACGGTAGATGAGGAGGCCGCCACGGCACTCCTTTTTGTGGCGACCGGCACTGGCATTGCCCCCATTCAGTCGATGATTCGACACCTTTTACTTTCAGGGAACCAGCGGCCCATGACCCTCTATTGGGGGCTTCGACACGAAAAAGACCTTTATTATCAGGATGCGTTTACGGCGCTCTCTCAACAGCATCCCCACTTTCGTTTTATCACGACACTGTCTCAACCCTCCGCCTCCTTTACGGGCGTTCGGGGACGGGTGACGCACCTGTTGGAAGCGCTCCCGCAAACCGACAACATGGATATTTATCTCTGTGGAAACGGCGGAATGATCAAAGAGGCACGGGCCATTCTGACCCAAAAAGGGATGCACAGGAAGTCCATTCATTATGAGCGTTTTTTTTAGGCAGGGCGCGGGATGAGCCATCTATCCTGTTTATACTGGTCACGATTACCCTTGATCTGATTGACATGTACCTATTCATGAGCATATAACGATACATTATGGATACTGTAAACGCTCTTGCCGTTCGTAAGGGGCTGGGTCAGGTGCTTCGCAACTTGGAAGCCGACGGCCAGCCGGTTCTCGTCACACGTGACAGAGAGGCGGTTGCGGCGCTGGTCCCCATCGCGATGTTTCGACAACGCTTCGTCGATTTCTTTGCGGAAGACGCCCTGAACCAAGCGCTGCGCGATCTAAAATCGCTCCAGTCGGTCTCGTCGGGCACGGACAGTCTCCTCGCATTGCGACGGCTTCGTGAAGGCACTTAAGGGCTCGTCCATGAATAACATCCCCAGTCGGGCTGCCGATTCATCCTAAGTTTGCTGCGTTGCTCATCGCTTACATACCCATACGCAGCAAGGGGTATGCGCGCTCCTCGCGCCTTGCAAACAGGGCGACTCGTTTGCCC
>CAZQIT010000186.1:0-4795 GCA_964592995.1 uncultured Nitrospirota bacterium
CAGTGGGCACCGCCTCGAAGACCATTTCGTTGACGTCACCGAAATGGTCGCCATTGGGAGTGGTGCGGCGCGTCCGGTCAGGACGTCTCTCCTGTCGCGTTACGCCTGTTACCTGGCCATCCAGAACGCCGATCCCAAAAAGGAGATCGTCGCGCAGGGGCAGAGTTACTTCGCCATCCAGACACGACGACAGGAACTGGAAGAGGATCGTATTGAGGACCATCGGCGGCTTTTTTTGCGCGAGGAAGTGCGTCGCCACAACGTCCAATTGGCCGCTACGGCCAAGAACGCCGGTGTTGTTAAACCCATCGACTACGCCTTGTTTCAAAATCACGGATATATGGGACTCTACGGCGGCCTGAATCAGGAAGACATCCACCAACGCAAACGGCTGAAAAAGAGCCAGAAGATTCTGGACCACATGGGCAGCACGGAGCTGGCCGCGAACCTGTTTCGGGCGACCCAGACGGAGGAAAAAATGCGCCGCGATAATGTGCGTGGGAAGAGCGCCGCAAACCGGACGCACCGCGACGTGGGGGCCAAAGTGCGCAAAACCATTCAGGAATTGGGCGGCACGATGCCGGAGAATCTCCCGGCACCAGAAAGTATCCAGAGGATCAAGACCAAAGTGCGCAAACAAATCGGCAGCACAGGCGTGGGGTTATAGTTATGGAACGGATTGACGGAAAGGAAATCGCACGGCAGATTCGGGCACGTGTCGCGGACGAGGTGAAGGCATTGGGCCTGCGCCCGGGGCTTGCTGCCGTGCGGGTGGGCAACGATCCCGCCTCCGAGATTTACGTGCGAAACAAGCGCAAGGCCTGCGAAGAGGCGGGGATGTATTCCGAAGAGCACATCATTCCGGCCTGGTCAGAGGCGCAGCTTCTGGGCCTCATCTCCGGTCTCAATCGTGACCCGCGCATCCACGGCATCCTTGTCCAACTCCCGCTTCCTGCCGCCTTCGACACGCGGCATGTGCTGGATGCGGTGGTTCCGGAGAAGGATGTGGATGGCTTTCACTACCTGAATGTCGGCAAGTTGGTGGCCCATCAACCCGGCTTCGTCCCCTGCACGCCGCTGGGGGTTATCGAATTGCTGCATGCCGCGAAGGTGGAAATTGCGGGTGCCCATGCGGTGGTGGTGGGCCGAAGCGACATTGTGGGAAAGCCTGCGGCGCTGCTTTTGCTCCATCAAAACGCCACCGTGACGCTCTGTCATTCCCGCACTCGGAATCTCGCCGACATCTGCCGCCAGGCGGACATCCTGATTGCCGCCATCGGCAAGCCGCATTTCATCACGGGGGAGATGGTCAAAGAGGGGGCGGTGGTGATTGACGTTGGCATCAATCGTCTGCCGGACGGGCGGATCGTGGGCGACGTGGATTTTGAGGCCGCATCCGCCCGCGCGCGCGCGATCACACCCGTGCCGGGCGGCGTGGGGCCGATGACCATCGCCATGCTATTGTCCAACACCTTACAGGCGGCAAAATGGGCGAGCTAGGCGTCATCACCTACAAATATCCCCTCTGCGTCCACGATCACCTGTGTGAATACACCGGCGGCATCTGCCCAATTGTGGGCTGCCCGAAGGAGTTGGTGAACGGCCCCTGCGGCGGCGTGCGCGACGGCGGAAAGTGCGAGGTGATCGAAGACCTCGACTGCGTCTGGGTCAACATCTACAACAAGATGGAACAGGATGGCGACCTCGACAAAATGCGCGTCATCCAAGACGCCCGCAACACCAGCTTTTATACCGAACTGCTCAAGAGCAAGGGAGGATAGGGTACACTTAAGCTATGCTCCGTACAATCACACTAAAGGCTTTACGTCCCGAATTGCCAAAGGTGGCGCATGCCATCGAGTCCGAATTCGATCGGTATATCGTCACGAAGCGTGGGCATCCCATTATGATGTTGGTCAATCCTGAGGATTTTGAAGGGCTTTTGGAAACCATTGAAATCCTGTCCGACCCCTCCGCCTTGAAACGTATCCGCAAATCCTGGAAAGAATCCAGGACAGGCAAGACGGTTTCTCTTGAAGATCTCCAGCACCGCCTAGAGCGTGTATAAAGTAGAACTTACCCGACAAGCGGAGAAAGAGCTTGAGCGGGTCTTCCGCTCTGACCGCGCTCTCTATGAGCGATTTTTGCGGGCGCTTCAGTCCATCGCTCAGCGCCCATCAGATGGGAAGCCACTCCATGGTCAGCTACGTGGTTTGTTTTCGCATCGGATGGGCAGCTATCGAATCCTCTATGAAATCCATGATCAACGCCTTGTGGTTGTCATCATTGACCTTGGACATCGGCGTGAAATCTATAAATAGCCCAACAAATTCTTTCAAGGGTGTTTTAGATGGCCCTCCAGCGTCAAAAAGGCACAAGCGTGAAGACCCTTAAAGCCGCCTGTGAGGCGGGGGAGTTTATCATTTCTGTGGAAGCCCCGCCGCCCAAGGGGGCCGACGTTGATGCCTTCGTCGCGCGTGCCAAAGGACTGGTGGGCCGGGTGCATGCCGTCAATGTCACCGACAATCAGGCGGCGGTCATGCGCGCAAGCTCGCTGGCCATCAGCAAGCTGCTGCTGGATATGGGCCACGACCCTGTCTACCAAATCACGGGCCGCGACCGCAATCGGCTGGGCATCCAGTCCGACCTTCTGGGGGCGCAGATTCTGGGCATCCGCAATGTCCTGGCACTCACGGGCGATTACGTCACGGTCGGCGATCAGAAAGAGAGCAAGCCGGTTTTTGATTTGGAGTCCGTCCAAATCCTGAAGGTGATTGCGGGCCTCAATCGTGGCGTCGATATGATGGAGCGTCCAATCAAAGGCCCCACGTCCCTTTTCCCCGGTGCCACGATGACACCGCAGACGCGCCCTTTGGCACCCTTGCTCATCAAATTTGAAAAGAAGATCGTGGCCGGGGCAAAATTTTTCCAGACGCAGGCCGTCTTCGACATCGAACGCTTTGCCCATTTTATGGCCTTTGCGCGCCAGTTTGACGTGAAGGTGATCGCGGGCATCCTGCTGCTGCGCTCCGCAAAGATGGCCCGATACGTCACGGCGAACATTCCCGGCATCCATGTGCCACCCGACCTCATCGCGCGACTGGACGGGGAGCAGACGGTGGAAGGAGCGATGGCGGCGGGGATCGAGATCGCGGTCAAAACGATTGGCGCGATTCGCCCGATCTGCGACGGCGTACATATTATGGCCATCGGCGCGGAGAGCCAGATTCCCACGATTTTGGACCAGGCGGGACTGACACCGGCGGAGGTGGTGGTATGAGCCAGACCGAAGCGACCGCCACCATCACCCCAATCGTTCTGGCGCACTATCCGGCGGCACAGGCCATCTACCTGTTCGGTTCCTATAGTGCAGGAAACGACTGGCCGGATAGCGATGTGGACATTGCACTGCTCTTTACCCCGGAACAGGCGAAAGCCGCACAAAATCTGCTGATCAGCCCCTGCCGCTTTGATCTGGAAGCCGCCCTGTCCAAAGAAGTCGATTTGCTCAATGCCCGGCAGGTTTCCACCGTCTTTCAAAAAGAACTGATTGGCGGCGTCCGCATCTATTGCGCCGATCCGTATGCGGCGGATGAATTTGAAATGCTGGTCATCTCCTATTACCAAAAGCTGAACGAGGAGCGCCATGAAATCTTGGACGCCTTTTACAAAACCGGCAGGGCCTACACCGTATGACCGACATCGTCATCAATAAAATCCAGGGCATTCAGCGGTGCGTCGAGCGAGCGCGGCAAGAATATCGGTCAGACCCCGACGGGTTCGCCACCCATTACACCTTGCAGGACGCAGCGATATTGAACGTGTTGCGGGCGTGTGAACAGGCCATTGACCTGGCCAATCATCTGATTCAAGCGCACAAGATGGGCATTCCCACCGCCAGCGCGGAAAGTTTCGACCTGCTGCGGGCGAAACAGGTGATTGACCTGGCCTTGTCGGAGCGTCTCAAGAAGATGGTGCATTTCCGAAATGTCGTCATTCATCAATACCAGCGCATGGATATGGAGATCGTCACGGCGGTGATCGTCTCCGGCCTGGATGATCTGGTGCAATTTGGCGACTGCGTCAAGGTGTTTATGTGCAGCCCTGCCTCCTGACGTTGTGGAGTAAGTGAAATGGACAAAATCACCGTACCGTCCCTGATGGCGCGCAAACACGACGGCCAGATCACCACCAAGATCACGGCATTGACCGCCTACGACGCGCCCTTTGCGAGGCTGATTGACGCAGCGGGGATCGACATTCTGCTGGTGGGCGATACGGTGGGCGTGGTGGTTCAGGGGGAGGAGAGCACGCTGCCCGTGACACTGGATCAGATGATCTACCACACGCGCATCGTGTCGCGCGCCGTCCGGAGGGCACTGGTCGTGGGCGACATGCCGTTTCTGTCGTATCAGATTAGCGTGGAGGAGACGATCCGAAACGCGGGGCGATTTTTTCAGGAGGGGGGCGCCGCTGCCGTAAAGTTTGAAGGGGGAGCGGCGGTCGCCGACCGGATTGAGGCGCTCACAAAATACGATATGCCCGTCATGGCCCACATCGGCCTGACCCCGCAGTCCATCCACCGGATGGGGGGCTACCGGGTGCAGGGGCGGGATCATCCTGATCGACTGCTGGCCGAGGCCAAAACGGTGGAATCCGCCGGGGCCTTCGCCGTGGTGCTGGAAGGCATCCCCATGACGCTCGCAGCCCAAATTACGCAGTCGCTCCGCATTCCAACCATCGGCATCGGCGCGGGGCCGCACTGCGACGGCCAAGTGCTGGTGCTGCACGACCT
>CAZQIT010000187.1:0-12885 GCA_964592995.1 uncultured Nitrospirota bacterium
CCGGTGAATCAGGAAGGGGAGGGGATTGCCCTGCAGATTGTGGTGACCGATTTGCCGGAAGGAGTTTTGGTCTACCATGCCGACGGCCTTCCCCCTCATTTCACGCTGGATGCGTCGACCGGATTGATTACGGGGGTTCTCTCCTGCGAATCAGCGGGGATTTATCCGGTGACCATCAGCCTAGAAAGATACTCAAATCCACCCACTGTTCTGACTTGGACCGTGGAGGAAGCCTGTACCGTCCTGCCCATCTCCATCACCAGCCGTCCGCCAATCCTGGCCAGCCTGGAAAGCCATGACAGTCCGGAAGGATCGGCGGTACGCTTCTCGGTTACGGCAACCGATCCGGATGGCGATCCGTTGGCCTACCGTGCTGCGGGTTTGCCACCGGGGTTGATTATGGATGCCACGACCGGGCTGATCAGCGGTACTGTGCCGTATACCGCGTCGGGGGCTTACACCGTGACGGTTTGCGCGGCCGATCCGGCGGGACTTTCAACCTGCACAGCCTTTTCCTGGACCCTCTCCCATACAAACCGACCACCCGAGATCGTTCGTGTTGGCGACCCAACCAGCCTGGAGGGGGAGACCGGTACACTGACCGTAGTGGCCACCGATCCGGATGGCGATGTACTCAACTATTCAGCCGCAGGCATGCCAAAGGGCCTCAGCATGGATGGGGCAACCGGTCTGATTTCAGGGACGCTGTCTTGTGAGACAGCGGGTGTCTATGATGCCGTCGTTACGGTGACAGATAGCGGCGGTTTGGACGCATCTACATCCTTTGTATGGACGGTGGAGGAGGTCTGTAATCCGCCCGTGATGACCGACCCCAGCGACCAAACCCATGCAGAAGGGAACACTGTGTCGCTTCAGATAAACGCCACCGATGCGGCAGGGGAGATATTAACCTACGGCGTGACAGCCTTGCCGCCCACCCTGGCCATCAATTCTACGACCGGATTGATTACGGGCGTCCTTTCTTTTGATGCGGAAGGGGTCTACACCGTGACGGTAACCGTGACGGATGACGACGGCCTGCGTGATGAGGCGACCTTCAGATGGACGATCTCCAACACCAACCGATCTCCGATTCTGTCCGATCCGGGGAACCAGTCTAGCACAGAGGGGGACGCTGTTTCGTTTTCGGTTGTGGCCAACGATCCAGACGGCGATCTGCTGTCCTACGCTGTCACGGGGCTTCCGAGCGGTTTGGTCATTGATGCGACAACCGGTAAAATCACGGGTACGCTGGATTGTCTGTCGGCTGCGACCTATACGGTGGGCCTGAATGTGACGGATGGATCGTTAGAGACAACGAAAAACTTCATCTGGACGGTTTCGGAGGCCTGTTCATGACAGGTTCTATTTGACAACTCTCCGCCAAATCCTTTAACCTCCACTCCGCCTGAAGCGTGGACGGGGAGCAGGGGTTGTAGCTCAGTTGGGAGAGCGCCTGGTTCGCAATCAGGAGGTCGGGGGTTCGATCCCCCCCAACTCCACCCTCGCCGCTTGCAGGCCCTTACTGTGCCCCTTCGGACATCCGCGCGGTTGCATCAACAGCCCTACATGCAAAGTCTCTCGCCCAACATCACTTGGTCGGACATTCATTACGTGTTGCTGGACATGGACGGCACGCTTTTGGATAAATGGTTTGACGATTACTTTTGGACTGAACATGTGCCTCAAAAGTTTTCGGAGAAAAACAACATTGCGCTCGACGTGGCAAAACAGCAGCTTTACGCCGGATACAAGGCACAAGAGCGGACACTTTGTTGGACCGATGTCGATTACTGGTCGGAACAACTCGGACTGGACATTGTGGCCCTCAAAAGGGCGGTCTGCGATCAGATACAGGTACACCCCGGCGTGGTGCCGTTTCTGCAATTTCTTCGGCGCCAAAATAAGGTGGTCATGCTGCTAACCAACGCCCATCCCAAAACCGCTCAAGTCAAGCTGGAACAGACGGCCCTGCTCCCTTATTTTGACGCAGTTCTCTGTTCCAGCGACATCGGGGCACCCAAGGAAGAGGCCGCTTTTTGGGTGGGTGCGCGGCAGCGCCTGGGATTCGACACGTCGCGATCCCTTTTTGTAGACGATAACGAAGCGGTGTTGCTGGCCGCGCGTGCCTTCGGCATCAAATTCCTGCTCTTCAAAAGCCGCGCCAGCAGTCGGGAGCCTGATGGTGTATCCAGCCACTTTCCGTCGTTACAGGATTTTGGAGAAATCACGCCTGATTTTGTTGATCCGGTGGAAGGAGGTGCGGGTGGCGCAAAAGCGATGTGAAACGCCGGGACATGGACATCTCTTGGCCGTGTTGACCTGCCGGAGTTGCAACGAGACGATGTGCTATGCCTGCGCGGAGGAACACCAGGACATGGCCCATGAAGTTGCAGGCGGGGTGCGCGGCATCGACACGGAGCTGCCCCCCCCCCGCAACGAAACAAACCGCTTGCTCAACGAAGGGGCCGAATGCGTTCTGCATCTGGATCAATTGAATTGTCCGTGTGGCAAGTCATTTCTATCGGAGCGGGATTCCGCAATCTGCTGCGTCTGCGGAACGGCCACATGTAGCGACGCCTGCCATAGGAGCTATGTCCAAGAGAAGGGCCTTTGTCTCTACACACGGAACTACGTTGAGGAGATTGAAAAACGAAGGCAGGGTTGCCGCTGTATCCGACTGGATGAAATGACCGGCCGCGCGGGTGAATATCTCAGCACGGTCTGCGGCCCCCGGTTTCTCGAAGCGGAAACGGTGGACGCCAAAACGCTTCGGATTCGCCGGGGATACAGTCAGTTCGGACAACCGCTGGAAGAGACGCTCCAAGCGATTGAGGTTGTCGAGCCGGACCCGAAAAAGTCACAAAACAAAAAGCGCCTCTGCCGCTGCGGCTGCGCATCCTGTAAAACCCGCGCCATGCACCCCATCCACGGCCACCCGGAACCGTAAAAAGACACCCACCCGGATTCCATTTGATGTATTGCTGACGTATTCTGATGCCATGGTGGGCGCGGTCGGAATCGAACCGACATGAGGCTTCCCTCGGCAGTTTTTGAGACTGCTGCGTCTACCGTTTCCGCCACGCGCCCAGCAACTGCCCCTTGCCCACGGCAGGAGGGGATACATAGCATACCCCCGTTGGAATACGCAATGTTCAGGTAGAGGATGAGGGCTGTGTAATCCCGAACAATATGCTACAATCCCCCCGCTTGGAGAGTGGGGGTCCAGCAGGGAATGATATGAAAATGTCTCGGTCTGGGTTTACGCTCGTTGAAATCATGGTCGTGATGACCATTCTGGCGATCCTGGCCGTTATCGTGGTGCCTCGGCTGGTCGGAAGGACGGATGACGCACGACGAACGGCCACCCGAATTCAGATTAAAAATATTGAGCAGGGGCTCAATCTGTACAAGCTGGATAACAGCACCTATCCCGATACCGAGCAGGGTCTTTCCGCCCTGGTACAGGAACCCACCATAGGCGAGATCCCCAAAAACTTCCGAGAAGAGGGCTATCTGCCCAAAATTCCAAATGATCAGTGGGGGAATCCCTATCTCTATGTTAGTCCGGGAACACATCGGGATTACGACATTATTTCGTATGGCGCCGACGGAGAAGCGGGTGGGGAGGGGAAAGACGCCGACATCGAAAGCTGGAATCTGGAGTAAACACAAAGGCTTTACCCTTTTTGAACTGCTCCTGGTGCTGCTGATGATGGGGATGATGATGCTGTGGGTGATGCCGAAGCTGGCCTCTTTCGGCGACAGGGATCTAAAATGGAGCGCTCGCCGACTGGCGGGTCTGGTGCGTCATCTGGCATCCGAGACCTCCGCGACAAAGCACCTGCATCGCCTTTATTATGACCTCTCGGAAGAGCGTTATTACGTCAAAGTGCTGGAGGAGACCGGTGAATATGTGGATACGGGCGATCCCCTGATGATCGGAGAGACATTGCCGGAGGGGATTGTTTTTGAAGACGTGGCGACGGCTGACGCAGGGAAGGTGACGGAGGGGAAGACCTATACACAGTTTTACCCGTTCGGTGTCGAGAAGAGTTGGATTCACCTTAAGGCGGGCGGGGCGCAGTGGTCGCTGGAAGTCCATCCCCTGACGGGGCGGGTGAAGATATACGATCGCTATGTTGACAAGACGACTCCATAGGCGCCGCGCCGGATTTACACTGCTGGAGGTGATGATCGCCCTGGCGATTCTGGGAACTTCCCTGGTGGTGCTGCTGGGGCTGCGCAACCACAGCCTGGCCACCGCGTCGCTGTCGAACCATATGACGGAGGCGGCGCTTCTGGCGCATCAGCAACTTTCAGACATTTATGTCTCTCCGGCCTTTCCAGAGATGGGCTCCCGCGACGGGCGTTTTGAGACGACCCCCTACCGCTGGAGGCAAGAAGTCCGTCCCACCCCTTTTGAGGGCATCCGAGAAGTCGCGCTCTCCGTCCGATGGATGGAAGGGGGGCACGAAGAAGAGGTGCGCCTGACCCGCTATCTTTTCCGGTAGCGCGCCATGACGATCCGCAAGACAGAGGGGTTCACGCTGATTGAGGTCCTCATCTCCATCAGTATTCTGTTTGTCCTGTTTGCGACGCTCTATGGAACGTTTGACGCAACCTATCAGGCTGCCGAGCGGGTGGAGGCTGAGGCGGAAAGTTTTCGGCTGGCCCGTTCCGGGTTCTATCACCTCATGCGCGACGTGAGTATGATCTATCGGCCGGAGGCCCCCGTTGGGCAACCCGTGACGAATAGGACGTTTGAGGGGACCGATCATGTTCGGCGCATCGGAGACGCCAACTTTTCCGATGATGGTCTCCGCTTCACGACGCTGTCGCATAGCCGAAGGAGGCCGGATGCACCGGAATCCGACAAAAGCGAGGTGCATTATTATCTTCAGGACGAACGGCTGATTCGTGAAGAGACCCTTTCTAACGGACGGACGATTCAGGAGGAGTTGGGTGAACCGGTCTGGGGGTTCAACGTCCGCTATCTGAATGCGAATGGGGAGTGGGTGGATGGATGGGACACGACGCAGTTTCCGGCGTCGGTGGAAGTGGAGATGGCGTTTAAAAGCGGTGCGGGGAGGGTGCGGAAATTAAGCACCCGGATGGAGATTAAACCGATCGAGGGGGGTTTCTGATTTTGTCGGGTTGTGGGAAGGGGGGTAGCGGCGGAGGGATTCGAACCCCCGGCCAAGTGATTATGATTCACCTGCTCTACCTCTGAGCTACGCCGCCACAGTCTGCAATGCCCGTGCACAAGACAGGCGTTTTTATAGCAGTTTAGCGTTCGATTCGTCAATTACCACTACCTCCCCTTGCCCCTCCTTGTAAAGGAGGGGATTCCTCCCCTTTACAAGGGGAGGTGAGGAGGGGTAGAAAGTATCACAAACTTTTGCAACGAAACACTATTATCAATCATGGAGGTCTGATGGGAATAGCACAAAACACTTTAAACATGGCGGTCTTCTGCGATCTAGAGAATGTGGCGATTGGCGTCCAGACGGCGCATTATGCCAAATTCGACATCAAGAAAGTTCTGGAGCGGCTTCTTCTGAGAGGGAATATTGTCACCAAAAAAGCCTACTGTGACTGGGAGCGCTATCGCAACCTCAAAGACGGGCTGCATGAGGCCGCGTTTGAGCTGATCGAAATTCCGCATGTCCGACAGTCGGGCAAAAATTCGTCCGATATTCGGATGGTGGTGGACGCCCTTGATCTTTGCTATACCAAATCCCATATCAGCAACTTTGTGATTATCAGCGGGGATTCTGACTTCTCGCCCCTGGTCAGTAAGTTGCGGGAAAACAACAAGACCGTCATCGGAATCGGGGTCAAAAACTCCAGCTCGGATCTCTTGGTGGCCAATTGCGATGAATTTTTGTTCTATGACGACATGGTGCGGGAAGAGGAGGGGAGTCGCAGGCAGAGAATGGCCACCGTGAAGTCCCCGGAGGTCAAGCCCGAGGCCAAACTGGAAGCCAAGCTGGAGGCCAAACCCGACGCCGTATTGGACGGAACGGACGAGGAGCGGAAGGAGGTCAAAAGGCAGGAGGCGATCCATCTGGTTCTGGAGACGGCGGAAGCCCTCTTCAACGAGCGGGGGGAAAACGACAAAGTCTGGGGATCTATGGTGAAACAGGCCTTAAGACGCAGAAAGCCAGGCTTTAACGAGTCCTATTATGGATTTCGCTCTTTCAGTCAGTTGCTGGAAGAGGCGCAAGTGCGTAAAAAACTGGTGCTGGAAAAGGATCAAGCTTCGGGCAGCTATATTATTTTGGATCTGGGCCAAGAGGGTCAGGAAGGGGAATCCCCTGCGGAAGCCGCATGAGCCGCATGAGCCGCCTGAGAGGGTGGCCCGATTTCAGCCCGACCTAGCGTTATGGGTTTGTTTTCCGGCCTTTCCAGCGTTGATAGTGTTGCAGGTAGCTGTTGATGACGGAGTTGGCGTTGAGGTGCAGCACCTGGGCATATTGATTCAGATAACCGCGCAGGTAGACTTCCGGAGGGAGGGATTGCATCTGGTCTTCTTCGATGGATGAGAGATAGGTGGGATTGATCCGCGTCTTGTGGGCGATTTCCTGGAGCGAAAGACCGCGCGCTTCACGCATCTGTTTAAGGGCGTTTCCCGTCATTTCACCGGTCTGCTGGACCGCTTCTGCAGGAGGGGTGAGGGAGGGCGCCGCCGCTCTGTTTTGGAAAAGATCAGGTGTGGCCTGGGCCAGGGCGTCGTCATAAGCCTTCCGTTTGTCGGCATGGCCCAGCGTTTGGTATGCCTCTTCCACCCGTTTGAAAATCAGGGCACGATCTTCGGGGCCAAACAGCGGGCCTGCGGCGATCGCGTCACCGGTATAGGTTTTTTTTGCAAGCTGGTATGCCCTCTGGATGTCTCCCCAAGTTGCGCCATAGGGAACTTCCAGGATTTCATAATCGTTCTGATCGCATACGGGCTTCATGCGGCAACCCCTCCGCTGAGGATCAGGTCAAACGCTAATTCTTTTTTCTTCGTCAGGTTTTCGAGGGCTTGTCCCAAAAGCTCTGCGGGTCGTGAATAGGGGTGTGAAAGGAGCAACGGGCGGCGCTTCCGTGTGGCCTGCCAGATGTGGTCATCGTACTCAATATAGCCCACGTAATCGACCTTCATCCCATAATATTTGGTGCAGGCGCTGCGCATGGAAAAGCCCAGCGTAATGTCATCTTTTGAACGGACTTGGTTGACGATAATTTTAGGACGAAAGGTAGACACGGCCTCTTTCAGTTTTGCCCCGGCTTCGGCAGAGAGCGACGTCACCTGCTCAATCAGGTCATGTGGGGTTCGGATGCCGCGTTCATTCTTTTCATCCATGGCCATCGTGATGACATCCCGAATCTCAGGGTCACGCGCAATTTTTTTGAAGCGGCGGTAGAACGCACTTTTGATAAAGCGATAGACGTTCTCAATGGAAGTGGGCTCCGGAATCACACTGAGGATGCCGATGTCGGCCGCGAGAAAAAAATCCAGACTCGTGAACGAAGTCCCCGCCCCTAAATCCAGGATGACATATTCAAAGTCCAGGGTGTGGATTTGGCGGATCAGACGCATCTTCTGCGTGTGCTTTGGGTTGGCGATCTCCAGATAGTCCTGCGCACCGGAAATCAGGGTAAGATTTTTGACTTCGGTGGGAACCAGAAT
Source organism: uncultured Nitrospirota bacterium (assembly GCA_964592995.1). Classification (GTDB taxonomy): domain Bacteria; phylum Nitrospirota; class Nitrospiria; order SBBL01; family CAZOFZ01; genus CAZOFZ01. The sequence goes on from CAZQIT010000187.1 coordinate 7,679, forward strand.
GTCCTCGATATTGCGCACCTTTCCATGAATAAAGTCGGAAAGGGTGGTTCGGGGCTGAACGCCCAGGCAGGTATGCAGGTTCGCACAGCCCAGATCGGCGTCGATCAGGAGCACGCGGCTGCCCCGCTTCGCCAAGCCAATGCCCATGTTGGCCGCAATAAAGGTTTTTCCCGTCCCCCCTTTTCCGCCGCCGACGGCCCACACCTCGCGCTTGGGGACTTGCTGCTCTTGCTGCATGTCCATCGTCATGGATGTCGGAATCGTTCGGATTTTGGGTGTGGGCGGGTTGGACTCATCCCACCTGTCTCAGGGGGTGTTTGCGGTACTGCAGCGTCAGGACACGTCGGATGACCCAACCTGCTGGATGATGGGAAGTTTGACAGAAAGTCGCGTTCCCCGACCCGTTCCGGAATCGATAAACAGTTTTCCACCCATCATATCCACCTGTTCTTTTATCCAGAAAAGACCCCGTTTTCCAGGTGGTGTGGATTCAGAACTGCGTTTGACGTCAAACCCCTTCCCATCGTCCGTAATGGAGAGGTGCGCATACAGCTCTTTCTTTTCCAGATTGAGGATGACCGATTTTGCTTGGGCATGTTTGGCCACGTTGGTGAGGGCCTCCTGGGTTAGACGATAGAGGAAGAGTTCGATGCGGGGGGGCAGCCGCTTTTGTGCTCCGGACGATTGGAGGTTTGCCGCAATGCGGGTTCGCTTTGAATAGGCATCCAGATACCATCGAAGCGTTGGAAGTAAACCGCCGCTGTCCAGGAGAGCGGGACGCAGATCATTCGCTATTTTTTGCATCTCCTCCCGTGTTCTGGTGGCCTGGGCCTGCAGATTGCGAACCGCAGCGAGGAGGGCTGTCTTGGTTGCAGCCTGCTTCTCTTTGGGTTCCTCCCGTACCGCCTGCGCGACCGGGGCAGCTTTCATGACGGCTTCGGATAACCCGTCCGAGGGCTGCATTTCGGGTTGTGATACGCCCGGTTGAGGCGTATCCTGCGGTGTTTCGCCACAGGCGATCTCCTGTTCAATCTGCGAAAGCCCCCGTTTCATCTCCGTCCATTTTTTGTCGGTTTCCTGTCGGAGGGTCTGGGCGATTCGCCGCCGCTCCTCCTCCTGCAAATCGACCATGGACAGGGAAAGCGACTGAAGACGATCCATCTGCCGCAGGACCGCCTGATGACGGATGGCATGATCCAGTGCCGCAGAGACAGGCGCGGTCAACGCTACGAGGCCGTCCACATCTTTCGGACCAAACCGCTTGAAATGGCGGGTGTCGTCCAGCAGGAACACGCCGATGACCCGCTCCTTCAGCAGAAGGGGGATCGACAACAAACAGCGGGCGTTGAAGAGGCGGAGCCACTTTTTGTCTACCCTCGAATCCTCCCGCGCATTCCGGATGACCAAGGGGTGCTTCTCTCTTGCCGTCAGCGCCACCAGTGTGTCTGCGTCGAGGGGGATTTCCATCTCCCGAATGGCGTTGCCACGGTTGTGCGTCGCGGCCACCCCACAAAGTAGACTCCGTTTTTCGTCGACCACAAAAAAATAGGCATGTTGGGCGCCGACCATCGTTGCGAGGCGATGCGCCAGATCACCCAGGCACGGTTCCAGAGGAAGGTTCTGTGCAGCCGATTGCGCCAGGGTGTTGGCCATTTTTAGCACTTCGATCTGTCGGCGCGAAGCGTCGGTCCACTGCAGATGATCCAGGGCCGTCTGCCACCCCTTCTGAAGAAGAGACACTTTTTCAGAACGCTCCTGCGCGAGCAGGGGCGGGGTGCCGAGGAAACAAAGCAGGCCCCATGTCCGCGCAGATGACGCAATGGGAATTTCCCACGAAACCTCACACGGAGCGCCGTCGGGTGAAGCATCATCCGACAGTTTGATGGTCCGCCGTCCATCTCCATTTTCAGGGATAGAGACACCGTAGTTTGAAAGGTGCTGCACTTTCTCATCCGGAAGGCCTTTGTGCGCCACCAGAAAAAGTCGGTCTGCATCTTGCTCCAGAAGACACCCTCCCGCTGCATTGGCAAAGAGAAGGGTCTGTGAAAAAAGATCGGAGAGCAATACCTCTCGACTGATCAGGCCACCCATCCCCGCCGAAAAGGCCCCCAGGATGTCCGTGCCGGTCGCTATCGGCTCCGCCGAACGAACAGGGCTGCGACGGGACGGCGTCGGTTGATCCAGAACGACCTTTTTCGTCTCCCCTGAGGGCAAAGCACCGCCCGAAGGGGGGTCAGCGACCTCTGATTTTTCATGGGTTTGAATCGACATCTGTTCCGACGTCTGTTCCTGGGACATTTTGGAGGGGAATATTTGCCGGATGCCAAAACGCAATGCACGTAAAAACGGAGACAGATCAAAGATAGGCACGGGTCAAGCTAACATAAGACCCCATGAATGTCAAAACGAATGTCAAAACGAATGTCAAAACGGCCGGTGACGGACGATTGCTTTGAGGGGGTGTCGATGCTAAACTCCGCCTCGTTGATTGGAAGCGCCCTGTTTTCATGACATCCCTCGTCTTCTTTTACTATTTTTCGGGTGTGGCGATTGTCTCATCCCTCTTGACGGTGGGACTGCGCAGTCCGATCTATTGTACGGTTGCACTCCTCTCCACCCTGCTTCACGTGGCCGGACTTTTTGTCTTGCTTCATGCCGAATTTGTTGCTGCCATCCAGATTATTATCTACGCGGGTGCGGTGCTGGTGCTCTATCTTTTTGTCCTGATGCTCTTGAATTTGAAGGGGCAGGAGACCTTTGTCCATAAACGATCCTGGATTTCGGTCTTCTTTGTCATCGTGATCTTGGGGGAGATTCTGCTGGTGCTGCTGAAGTCGCCCATGCCGCGACAGACCGGACAGATTGCAGTCTCTCAGGGGAATACGGCGGCGGTCGGCATCGCCCTCTTTACGGACTATCTTCTTCCATTTGAGATCGTCGGTATTATTCTGTTAGGGGGGGCCATCGGGGCGCTCGTCCTGGCAAAACAGATTCCAACAAGATAGCCCCTTGCAGATTGTCATACGGAATGATTCCGCTCTCTTCCTACATCATCGTTTCAACCACGATCTTTGTGATCGGCCTTGCCGGTGTACTGATTCGGCGCAACTTTCTTATCATTCTCTTTTCCATTGAACTGATGCTCAACGCCGCCAACATCAACTTTGTGGCCTTCTCGCACTACGCCCACGGCATCACGGGCCAGATTCTGGCCCTCTTTGTCATCACCATTGCCGCCGGGGAAGCAGCGGTGGGCCTGGCCATCATCATCGTCCTGTTCCGCAAAAAGGCGACCACCAACGTGGATGAAATCAACCTGATGAAAGGGTGACCGTACCATGTGGATTCATCCGGCCGGAGTGCTTTTCGTTGGCGCTATTCTGGTCGCCCTGCTCCGAGGGAAGGCCAGGCAGATTGCGCTGTGGGTCGTTCCTGTCCTCGCCATCCTCCGCACTTTCATGATGTCGCAAGGGGTCTACGGATCCCTTTCCTTTGCCGGACAGTCGCTCATCTTTGGGCGCGTGGATCGCCTGAGTCTGGTCTTTGCCTTTATTTTTACGATCATCCTGTTCATCGGCATGATCTACGCCCTGCGCGTCGAATCGGGGGGCGAACATGCCGCCGCCCTGCTCTATGCCGGCTCCGCACTGGGCGCGCTCTTTGCCGGAGATTTAATCAGCTTCTTTCTGTTTTGGGAACTGATGGCCTTTTCGTCGGCCTGTCTGATCTGGCAGGGGGGAGATCGCGCAAAAGAGGCGGGGTTCCGATATTTGATGATGCACATCCTGGGCGGAGTCTGCCTGCTTGCGGGCATTCTCATCCATGTGGCGGAGGGAAACGGCATCGGATGGATGGCGTTTCAAAATCATGGCGTGGGGAAATGGCTGATTCTCCTGGGCATTCTGGTCAACGCTGCAGTCCCCCCGCTGCATGCCTGGTTGTCGGATGCCTATCCGGAGGCCAGTGTGACCGGCACGGTTTTCTTGTCGGCATTCACCACCAAGACGGCGGTTTACGCCCTGGCGCGCGGCTTCGCGGGGACGGAGTTGTTGATCTGGCTGGGGGTCTTCATGACCCTCTATGGCGTGATCTACGCCATGCTGGAAAATAACACGCGCAGGCTTTTGTCTTATCACATTATCAGCCAGGTCGGGTTCATGGTGGCCGGTGTGGGCATCGGGACACCCCTCGCGCTAAACGGTGCGGTGGCGCACGCCTTCGCCCATATTCTCTATAAGGCCCTCCTTATGATGGGGATGGGATCGGTGCTTTTCATGACCGGAAGAAGCAAGGGAACGGAGTTGGGCGGCCTCTACAAAACGATGCCGTGGACTTGTATTCTCTACATGATCGGCGGATTTTCCATCTCCGGCGTGCCATTTTTTTCCGGCTTCATCAGCAAGTCGATGACCCTCTCCGCCGCAGGAGAGGCGCACAGGCCGACGGTCTTTCTGTTGTTGACCCTCGCCTCATGCGGCACTTTTCTTTCGACCACGCTCAAGCTACCCTACGCTATTTTTTGGGGGGAGGACAAACAGATCGCGACCTCCGATCCACCCAACAACATGCGAATCGGCATGGGGCTGGCTGCCCTCTTATGTATCTTGATTGGCCTTTTTCCGGAATCGCTGTATCGCATCCTTCCGTATCCGGTTTCATATCATCCCTATACGGGAGCGCATCTGATCGGATCGCTGCAATTGCTTCTGGCGACGGCGCTCGGCTTCTTCCTCTTTTTGAAAAAACTTCATCCACATGCAACGGTCAGCCTGGATTTTGACCGCCTCTATCGCGGGGTGGGGGGGGTTGTACTGGCGTTTGCGCATCGCCCGATTGCCGCATACGAGGCGTTCATCACGACGGTGGGCGACCGATTGATTGTTCCGGCGATTCGGTGGGGGATGGTGTGGCTCAGGCGGTTTGACACCGTCGTGGTGGATGGTCTTGTGAACGGCGTTGGACGAACGGTCTTTCAGGGCGGCAGCTTGAGCAACGACTTCGAGAAATATGTCGTCTATGGTTCCATCAACGCGCTGGGTTACGCCAATCATCTGGGCGCGCGCCTCCTGCGACGCCTGCAAACCGGCTCGGTGCATCATTACGCCATGATCATGATCGTGGGTATCTTTATCCTGATCAACGCTTATCTCCTGGTGAAGAACAACTGGGCAACCTTGCTCCTGGCGGTAAGATAAAAGGGGAACGGA
>CAZQIT010000188.1:0-3157 GCA_964592995.1 uncultured Nitrospirota bacterium
GCCTGCCGCAGGCCGTTCATGAGGGTCAGGTAATAGTGCAGGTTATGCAGGGTATTCAACCGGAGGGCCAACAGCTCTTTGGCCATGAAAAGGTGACGCAGATAGGCGCGTGAGAAGTGCCGACAGGTGTAACAATCGCATCCTGAATCCACCGGTTGATCCTCTCGCGTATATCGGGCATTTCGGATATTCAGAACCCCCGTTTGGGTAAACAATGATCCGGTTCGGGCGTGGCGCGTCGGCAAGACACAATCAAACAGATCGATTCCCCGGCAAACCCCTTCCACAATGTCTTCCGGCCTGCCCACTCCCATCAGATAGCGAGGCGCTGTTTCGGGAATTTGGGCGGTGACCTGCTCTACAACCCGCAGCATTTCCGCTTGTGGTTCTCCCACCGACAGGCCACCGATGGCGTAGCCGTCAAAGCCGATCGAAAGCAGCCCCTCAATGGCCTGCTTTCGCAAGTCATCATAAAACCCGCCCTGCACAATGCCATAAAGGCGCTGATCCGGGCGGCCATGTGCCTGCTTGGAGCGCGCGACCCACCGCAATGTACGAGCAAGGGAACGGGCCGCCTGTGCATGTTCTGACGGATAGGGGAGGCATTCGTCCAGCGGCATGATGATGTCGGCACCGATGGCTTCTTCAATCTGAATGACCGATTCAGGGGTCAGAAAATGCCGCGCACCATTCAGATGCGACTTGAAGGTGACCCCTTCGTCGCTGACCTGTGTTAGCAGTTTCATGCTGAAGAGCTGATAGCCGCCGCTATCCGTCAGGATCGGCCGCTTCCATGCCATGAACGAATGCAATCCGCCCCGTTCCGAAAGGAAGAGGTGCCCCGGGCGCAGGTAGAGGTGATAGGCGTTCGCCAGAATCATCTGTGCGTTCAGGTCGATCAAGTCCTGTGGCGTCATTCCCTTAACGCTCCCCACCGTGCCCACGGGACAGAACGCCGGCGTTTGCACTTCGCCATGCGCTGTTTTTAACACCCCCCGGCGGGCCGAGGTTGTGGTGCAGGTCTGCAGAAGGGTGAAATGAGGTTCCGTGAGACCGGAGGACATTTCCATCATAGAACCTGTGCGCCGCCGCCATCAATGCGGATGACGGCGCCCGTCATCCATGTCGTTTGGGGTGACGCCAAAAAGGCCACCAGACGCGCGACCTCGTCCACATGGCCCATCCGTCCCATCGGAATCGTGGAGGCCACTCCGGCTTGGATTGCCTGCGTCATCCCTTCAACAGGCACCCCTTCCCTTTTTGCCTTCATCCGGGCCTCTCGCTCCCATGAGGGGGTCCAGACCGGGCCCGGACAGACTGTGTTGACCCCGATGCCGTCCGGGGCAAGCTCTGCCGAAAGGGCCGCTCCCAGGGCGATCAGGCCGGACTTGGCAATTCGATAGTCTGGATATTTTGCCCCCTTGTCGATCCCCGCCGTAGAAGCAATGTTGATGATCCGTCCTGTCCGTTGCTTCTGCATCTCTGGAATAACCGCACGGCAGGCGCGGACGGCGGTCATTAGGTTGAGTTCGAGTGTCTTTCGCCAGTCGGCGTCCGTCAATTTCAGAAACGGACGATCCAGTGGACGATTTTGTGAACGATTTTGGTCCACCCCACTCAGCCCCCCTGCATTGTTGACCAGAATATCAATCCGTCCAAAACGCCGCAGCGTCCGTGCAACGACCTGCCGCGCCGCAGTCGGGTGTGTCAGGTCGGCGCAGACCGAAAAGGCCACTCCGCCCGCATGCGTGATGCACCCCTCCGCCCGAGAAAGCGCCGTCTCACCCCGTGCACAGAGGACGACGCTACATCCTTCCGCCGACAATGCCTGTGCAATGGCAAGGCCGATGCCCCGACTTGAGCCGGTAACAATCGCCACCCGATCCTCCAAAAGAGGATGAGGCTGGAGAGACGGGTTCTGACTGCGGGCATTCATAGCGTACATCCTGTCAGTCTGCTTGCGTGGCAGCAACAATTGACCGTTCACATGCCCTTTGTAGAGGCAATTCGTGAGTTGACAAACAAAAACATGACCCATACGATCCGGTCGCTAAATCTTGAGTTGAATCACATGGAGTTTGTCATTGAACACGGAGTCTTGTAAAGGTCAACGCCCACAGATTCTGCTGAAGAGCCACCTCTAATGTGTATCTAATTGGATACAGGGGTGTATCTCATTCGATACACATTAGAAAGGCCATGCCAATTACCGCTATCAACGTTTGGAGTGATTATTTCTTAGAGTCCCCTTTCGTTACGGGTCTTTTATCAGTTCATCCTCGTCTGATTTGTGCAACCTGTTGAGGGTGGCATGGTAATTGCTTTTAAGTCTTAGTAAGTGACTGCTGTAAATGGGGTGCCACAGTCACGGGGCTCCTTTGTGCGATCAAGCGAAAGGAAGTTATAAAATGAAAAGAAAACAGTGGATCATTGTATTGTTTATTCTGCTCTCTGCGACTCTGGCCTTGGCTCAAACAGGGCCTGCACCTCCGATTATATCGCGTCCTGAAATCGCAAAAGAGTGGATTACGGGTACGATTGCCTTTTTCCTGTTGGTGGTCGTTGGCTATTTTTGGTACTTCTGGGATATGCGGAATCGGTTTTACCAAGGATGTGAAAAGAGTAACCAGTTGCCGCTCTTTCTGGAGAGTCAGGCGGGCCTTCCGCCGGGGACGGTGCGGGTGGTTATTGCCATGATGCTGATTACCGTCACGTTGTACTTTACGGTTCTAAACGTGTTTTTGGGGACAGAGGTTCCTCAGGCACTCATGGCACTGGTCAGTACGGTCATTGGCTTCTATTTTGGGGCTCGGTCTGCCGGTGGGGGAGGGCAGGATGAAGGATTAAAAGCACAAGTGACAACATTAACAGAAGAACGGAATGAGATTGAACAGAAACACGAAGAGGTATCGGCAGAAAAAGATACAAATAAGGTGGAAGAAATTCTAAAAAAAGTGAAGAAGGGGATTGCAACCAGTGAGGCCGTTGCGCAATGGCTTCCTCCATATCTTCGAAAACCGTATGACGAAACGATTGCCAAACTCAAAGATGGGGTGGCCAAGGCAGAGGGTCTCGTAAGGGGGGGGTCGGTTGTTGAGGCACTGACCCATTCTAGTGATCTGCTGAAGGTTTTTCAGGGGGAGAATCCGGTTAAAAA
>CAZQIT010000189.1:0-12035 GCA_964592995.1 uncultured Nitrospirota bacterium
TTTTCGCATATTGCACCTGCATGATCTCCAGGGCCGGTGCGCCGGTCGAGGCCGTCCTGCGAATTTTTCGGACATATTCCCGAAACATCTCCCAAAGCCAGCCCTGGAAAAGCGCAGTGTCCATCATGGTCGGTGAGACTACCAGAAATAAGATGGCGATGGCAAACTGAAAAAATCTTCCAGGAACATTCCTACTTTTAGGTTCAGGTGCAGTACACTGATTGTTAGCAACAAATAGACTTGTCCGCTTTTTGACACAGGAAATTCAGTGCGATTTCCCGTGCGAATCGTGCGGCGGCGTTACGCAGCGATTCTCCTCTCTTGTTCCTGTTTTATCTCCTTGCCACTGGCATCATCGTCCGCGAGCTTTCTCGGACCGTGATAAATTGTCAGTTGGCAGTTTGGGTAGCGATGCACGCGCACTTTGGCCTTTACATAGTGGCAACGGTGGCGATCGGCAGGTATTTGCAATACCAGGCCCTCAAAGCGCACGCAGTTATCATTGCCCACGGTGCGTTCAAATTGCTCACATAAAATATCGGCCAACCCATCGCCAATCCACGGGACAAAAGCACTCCCTTCTTCTGTCGCAGATTCCATAAACTCCAGGTTGAAGGCGGGCAGGTAAGTTTTAACCAAATAACCGTTTGCTGCGGCCATGTCGGTGATCCCTGCCAGGGCCAACTCTCTCGGCAACCGTTCTTGATGGGTACGGAACATTCGTTCAGAGCGTCCTCGCGCCTGGGGCGAATAAGCCGCTATCATTTCAATATCGAGCTGCTTTAATGCGCGTCCAAACTGGGTTAGGTTGACCTTGTCCACTTTGCCACCTGCCTCCGGGGTAAGCCAGTAATGACTCCCTCGATCGGAGTAAAACGAGCTAAATAAGCCCTTTTTAATAATCACATCCGATACCCCACGAAAACTGCTCATCGTCCCTTCTTCTTCAACGAAGAACATCGAATCGTGTTCGTTGGTGGCATCATCCATCGTAACAATCAAGTCCCATTTCTGCCCGCTCACCCATTCGTGGGTGCTGCCGTCTTGGTGTATCATCATGCCAGGAAGGGGAGATCGTTCGCGGCGCTTACGATGCGCCCCTCGTTTTGAGGCGCGTTTCACGGTACCTTGTCTTTAGTAATGTTTGGCGTACCCAGTTATAACTGCGGCTCCCCGCGTGTTCGCGGCAATACCAGGCGTAAAAATGCTTTACGTTCCAGCCCTGATAACGGCTGCCATAAAGCGTGGTAACCGCAAGACTTCATCCACTGGCGCACGCCGATGCGAAATCTGCGCGAGACGCTTATCCAGCAGCCCTTCAAGCCCTGCCTCATCGTAACGATCAATGTGCCGACGAAAACTCCGTTCACATATCCCTAATGAGCTACTGCCGCCTCTTCTTGGGACAGCCGTCCTTTTTGCCATCCTTCGTACGCCTCTTCAAATCTCATCTTCCGAGTCTCCTGTAACCCTTCTGTCCGTCTCATATTCGGTCTCCTGAAAACCCAATATGAAACCGGACAGATTATGTGTTACAAGACCGGACAGTTTACGTGTTCTCTACACAGTGCAGTACACCGATTTGACAAATGCAAATAAAACGGTATGATGGAGGGGTGATGCGCTCTATCTATGTTCCCATAATTTGTGTGAGGCGGGGGTGGTTCCTCCTGCGAATGTATGCAGCGAGTGGACTCGTTTTTCTATTTTTTCAAAGCTATATGGTCTCAACTGCGGGGGCCGAAGCGGGGACTCCATATTGTCCCGTCCCGTTTGAATCAAGCCTCCAGGTCCTTCAGACCATTCCGTTATCTGTTGCATCTTCCTCCTGTGAGGTCCTTGGTTCGGCTTGGAGCGGGCCGGTCTCTCCGAAAACGCGGGAGGCCCATCCGTCTCATTCGGAGAGCATTTCGTTGCGCTCAAAACCACCCGCCAATATCTCCGGCACGGTGAACACAGAAAAGACGCTGATCTCCATCATCGCTCCGTCCCTGCCCATCCCCGATGTCCGTATGGATACGGGCATCCCTCCGCCCCTCCAGGGTATGCAGATGGTGATGAACGATCATGTCCAAAGTCAGGTTGATCTTTTCCAGACACGCCTTCGGGAGCGCTTCGGACAATGGCTGTCCCGCTCCGGTCAATATTTGCCCATGATGCAGGCAATTTTAAAAAAAGAGAAACTTCCGGAAGAGTTGGTTTACTTGGCCCTCATTGAAAGTGGATTTCACCCTAAGGCACACTCTCACGCCGGTGCGGTCGGACAGTGGCAATTCATCAAGGCAACGGCCGAACGATATGGTTTGCGCGTCAACAAGTGGATTGACGAGAGGCGTGATCCGGTAAAGTCCACGATGGCGGCGGCGGAGTATTTAAAAGACCTCTATTCAATGTTCCAATCCTGGACTCTTTCCATGGCATCGTACAACGCGGGAGAGGGAAGGATTATGCGCGCCATGGCTGACACGAAGGCACAGGACTTCTGGGAGTTACGGAATTCCGACCATATTCGGGACGAAACGAAGGCTTACGTCCCCAAGTTCATGGCCGCTGCGATCATTGCAAAAAATCCGCAACAGTATGGATTTTTTGTAGACTATGAGTCCCCCGTCCCTTACGAAGAGGTGGTCATTTCCGTGGCCACACCGCTTAAACGGATTGCAAAAGCGGCAGGTGTTTCCGTTCAGGAAATCCAGGCATTCAATCCGGAACTCAAGCAGGAAACAACGCCACCGGCCTATCCCCAATATCGCCTGAAGCTCCCATGGGGATCGAAGAAGCGCTTTATTGATAATTTTACGCCAGCCAATATCTTTGAAAAAGCGATTAAACCCATCGTAAAGAAAAAAGTCATGATCAAGAAAAATCACAAAATCGTGGAAAAGAAGAAAGCCCTGAAGCTCAAGAAAGCACGTAAGTACCGTGTGACAAAGGTCGAAAAAATAACCGACCCGTCCAACCTTCCACGCACAACCGCCTACCTCCCTGAATGCTCCGAATCATTGACCGCCACATCCTCAAGGGGCTGTCGGTCGCGTTCCTGATCGGCATTTTTGCCCTGACCCTGATCCTGCTGGTGCAGCATCTCCTTCGGCTCCTTTCGATGGTCATGGATCGGGGAGTTGACCCCGTCACCGTCGGCCGCGTTTTTATCGCATTACTCCCCTCTTTTCTCTTGGTCACCATTCCGATGGCCATGATGCTGGCCTCCGTGGCCACCTTTAACCGGCTTTCGTCCGAAAACGAAATCACGGCGCTCCGGGCAGCGGGCGTCGGATTTTATCGTATGACATGCCCCGTCTTCTTTTTTTCCCTGGCCGCTGCGCTTTTAACCCTCTGGATGGGTCTTCTGGCACAACCCTGGGGCGGGAGTTCATTTAAGTCACTTTCCGTCGATCTGCTCAAGAAGAGCACCGGTCTCGGTCTGGAGGCCGGGAAATTCAACGAAGTCGGTTCCGGATTGATGATCTATATTGAGACCCTGCCGACGCCTTCTGAAATGCAGGGCGTTTTTATCCACGACCAGAGAAAACAAGGGCCGCCCCTGATTATTGTGGCCGAGAAGGGCGCCCTGACCCGTCACTCGGAGACCGGGATGATGACCTTCGAGTTGGTCGATGGCAGCATCCACCGCACGGGTAACACGCCGTCGGACGATCAGTGGATCACTTTTTCCAGCTATGCCTTCAGCATGGACCCTGTGGCCTACCTCCTGAACGCTACCGTCCGAGGCCCCACGCCTGCGGAACTCAAAGAAAAGATTTCGCGCGCTCAACGGGATCGTTCTTTGGATGATCTGGAGGCTTTGCGTCTGCTGACGCAATTTTACAAGCAATTTTCATTCTCTGCCGCCGCCCTTCTTTTTGGTCTCCTGGGCGTCCCCCTCGGCATGATTGCCGGACGGACCGGAAATATGAGCGGGTTGGTGCTTGGAATCGGCGTCATTCTCCTTTATTATGTGCTGAATATGGCCGGAGATTATCTGGTGACGCGGCGGCTTGCGAACCCCTTGGTGGCCGCGTGGTTTCCGCATATTATCTTGATTCCGTTGAGTATTGCTCTGCTGACCCGCAACAAATCGTGCGCGCGCAGAGCTTGTTTCGAATGAAGATGCCGATGTCCACGATCACGCGTTATATGCTGCGGGAATATCTTAAATTTTTTGTAATGATCCTGACCCTTCTGACGCTGATTTCTCTTATCATCCATTTTTTGGAAAAAATAAAGACGTTTTCGGAGCGCGCCGTTTCGATTCGGCCGATCCTCCTCTATTTCTTTTACAAACTGCCCGGCATTCTCTTTGATGTCATGCCGTTCGTCATCCTGATCTCCACCCTGGTCACACTCGGTGCATTTTCGAGAAACAACGAGATCATTGCCTTCCGGAGCGCGGGCATCAGTCTCCTCACGCTGACCATGCCCTTGATCGGTTTTGCCCTCTGTCTGAGTCTGGCGCTCTTTTTTCTGAATGGCGCCCTGTTTCCTCACATGCAGAAGGAAGCCCGTAGGGTGCGGGAATCGCTCATTGAAAAAAAAACGGACGGGCACGCAAAGGGCCGTCTGGTTCAAAACAATATCTGGCTGCGGGACAGTCGGCAGGTCCTCCTCCGCGCCCAATTGATCGAACCTGAACAAAACAGGATGAGGGGTGTCCATCTGTTTTATCTGGATGAGGGATCCGCCCTGCTTGCGGAGGTTGAGGCCGACAGTTTGGCCTACACGCAGGCGGGATGGATGCTGTCCGAAGGGCTGGATCGTCGATTCCTGCAGGATGGGAGGGTGCAGGTCGTCCCTTTTCGTCACAGGCCGGTGGGTCTGCGCACACGACCGGAAGACTTACGGGACCTCTCCGTTGTACCGGACGAGATGACCCATTCCAGATTGACCGACTATATCGACCGACTCTCAGAGGCATCTCTTCCCGTTGCGCGGTATCGGGTCGATTTATATGGAAAACAGGCCACCCCGTTTGCCGGTTTTATCATGGCGCTGTTGGGCATTCCGTTTGCGCTACATCGAGAAAAAATGGCGCGCGGGATGGTGCTGAGTCTGTCCCTGGCGCTCTCCTATTGGCTGCTCTCTGCCCTCCTCATTTCATTCGGACGCGCCCTGATTCTGCCCGCATGGCTTGCGGCCTGGGGGGCGAACCTAACATTTCTGGCCGTGGGATGCGGCCTCTTCTTACAGGCAGAGTCCTGCGGACGGCAGTCCTGCGGACGGCAGCGTGCTTCGCACACCTAATCCAGTCCAATGCCACATGGTTTTAACCAGCCGCAAAGCGGCGTTGAGGGGGAGGCTCATCGGGCTTTGCCCGATGAGGGGGCGACGCAAGCCCCCCTAATAGACACGCATTGTCATATTGCCGGGCCTGAGTTTGACGCTGACCGTGAAGCGGTCATACGGAGGGCGCAGGCGGCGGGTGTTACAAGGATGGTGGTGGTGGGGACAGACCTTCCTTCCAGTCGTCAATGTGTGGCCCTAGCGGAGCAGTACCCCTTCATTTTTGCGACGGTTGGCCTGCATCCGCACGACAGCCATCTCCTGGACGATCTGCTCTTGTCGGAACTTGCGCGTCTTTGCAAACATCCGCGCGTGGTGGGGGTGGGAGAAACGGGTCTGGATTATTATTACAACCATTCCACCGCCCAGGATCAGCGGCGCGCCTTCATTGCCCAAATCGGTCTGGCCCGGCAGTCGGGACTTCCTCTGGTCATCCACACACGCGAGGCATGGGAAGAGACCTTCGCCATTCTCCAGCAGGAAGGGGCGGATCAACATGCGCGGGAGGTGGGGGCCGTTTTTCACTGTTTTACGGGCGATCAGGCGGTGGCCCGGAAAGCGATGGAGATGGGGTTTTATCTCTCTTTTTCTGGAATTGTCACCTTCCCGAAGTCGGTGGTACTTCAGGAAGCGGCAGCGGCAGCCGACTTGGATCGGGTGCTGATTGAAACGGATGCCCCCTATTTGGCGCCGCAGGGTTTTCGCGGCAAACGCAATGAACCGGCCTATGTGCGTGCCGTGGCCGATAAGATCGCCTCCCTTCACGCCTGCACCCCGGAGGAGATTGCAGACCGGACGTCGCGAAATGCCGAACGGCTATTTAAATTTTCTGGTGCCACGCACGGAAGTGTTGCGTACGGCGATACCCTTCGCACACCCACGATGCCACCCTCTGATGGTGATGGATGATATGGAAGACCCCGTTCTGCAAGTTGAAAACTTAAGTGCCTTTTTTGATGGCTCTGAGGGAACGATCGCAGCGGTTGACGGAATCAGCTTTGACCTGCACCGAGGGGAGACCCTGGGGCTGGTGGGGGAAAGTGGTTCCGGCAAAAGCGTCACGGCCCTGTCGATTTTACGGCTCCTCCCGAAGCCACCGGGACGTATTGTGGGAGGGCGGGTTTTATTTGAGGGCGAAGACCTTCTGGCCCTTTCCGAAAAACAGATGCGCCGCATCCGCGGGAGGCGGATCGCCATGATTTTTCAGGAGCCGATGACGTCGCTCAATCCGGTGCTCACCATCGGGACACAAATTGCCGAGGGGATTGTGGCGCACCAGTCCTTGTGTCGGCGAGAGGCCCTGGATGCGGCGATTGCGATGCTGTCCAAGGTTGAGATACCCCATGCTGCTCGCCGTGCGGCGGAATATCCCCATCAACTCTCCGGTGGGATGCGCCAGCGGGCAATGATTGCCATGGCCCTGTCGATGCGCCCGGCGATTCTGATTGCGGACGAGCCGACGACGGCACTGGATGTCACCATCCAGGCCCAGATTTTGGACTTGATCCTGAGGCTGCAGAAAGAGATGGGTATGGCCGTTTTGATGATTACGCATAATCTGGGCATTATTGCGCAGGTGGCGGATCGGGTGATGGTGATGACGGGCGGAAAAATTGTTGAAACGAAAGATGTTTATACACTTTTTGAGCGGCCTTCGCACCCCTATACACAACATCTGTTGTCCCTGCTGCCGCAGCGAAGAGCGGTGCGCACCGATGTTGCCGCACCATCCGGCCCATTGTCCGGAGATATCTGATGAACACAGAACCGCTGCTTTCGGTGACCGGGTTGACCACGCATTTTCGCGTCAAAAACAGAGGTCTGTTTTCAGGCTACTCCGAACATGCGGCGGTGGATGGGGTGGATTTTCATCTTGCATCGGGGGAGACGCTGGGACTGGTGGGAGAAAGCGGCTGTGGCAAGACCACGCTGGCCCGCTCTATTTTGAGGCTGGTTGAGCCGACTGCGGGGGCCGTTTATTTTAAAGGAGAAAACCTGCTGACCTTCGAAAGGAGACGGATGCGGGCCATGCGGGAGAAAATGCAGATGATTTTCCAGGACCCATATGCTTCGCTGAATCCGCGCATGACGATTTTGGACATCGTGGCCGAGCCACTGGATGTGCATCGGCATCTGACCTCGGCGGAACGCAGAACACAGGTGGCGGCCATTTTGGATCGGGTGGGGCTGACGGCTGCGATGCTTCACCGCTATCCGCACGAATTCTCCGGAGGACAGCGGCAGCGGATTGGTATTGCGCGGGCCATGATCTTGAACCCCGAACTGGTCGTGGCAGATGAGCCGGTATCGGCCCTGGACGCCTCCGTGCAGACACAAGTGATGGGACTGCTTGCGGAACTTCAAAAGGCGTTCCATCTGGCCTATATTTTTATTTCACACGACCTTTCGCTGGTGCGCCATTTTGCCCATCGTACCGCCGTCATGTATCGGGGGAGAATGGTCGAAATCGCAACCAGCGAAACGCTCTATGAAAATCCGCTTCACCCCTATACACAGACGCTGCTTGCTGCCACACCGGTGGCAGATCCTCGCCGCAGAGGCCGACACACCACAACAGCCGGACATTCTTTGTCTGCGTGCAATCACCGCGAACAAGATAAGCCTGCGTGGATCGCCGTCTCAGAAAACCATTCCGTTGCGTGTCATTGAAAAGGAGGATCGGAAGGGTGCGGGGAAGCTCAAGGAGAGGTTCTGCAGGACCAGGGTGAACCCCGGTCCTGCAGAGGCAAAGATAAGGTGCTTGGTTTTAGGCTGTGATACCGTGACGGCGTGCCCTGCGCGTCATGAGAATCCACCCACCCAGCAGTCCTACGCCCATGAGGAGCACAGATGAAGGCTCGGGAACCGGTGAGTATGGTGTAGCAATAAACTGCCAGCCACTCGCCTTAACATGAGGACATGTCTCCGGAGAGGTGACATTGAAGTCGCAATAGGCCAGCCGCCCCCACCCGGAAAGTCCGACGTAACCACGATAGATGCCGTTCGGGGTGTCCCCAAAGTTGAATGAGACGCCACCCGTGGTATAATCAGTCAAGCCGTAGCTCCCCCCAGGCCCCGAAATGGAACCTAGGTTCAGGTTTGGCGCTCCTCCCGGAGTGACGCGTACGTCATCAAACGGACCCCCATCCGGAGAGCTGGTCACGCCCTCCACATACCAGAAATCAATCGTGTAGAGTCCGGTATAGCTGGTGTACGCCGTACCGGTGTCCAAGCCCCCCCACGACTCTCCATAGATGTGGATGGAACCTGGGGCGTAAGTAAGCTTCATGTCCGACATCGGATCGTTAAAATCCCACGAAAAAACATCAGATCCACCCGTAACATTCACATATTCGTCAAGCCGAAGACCCCAGTACGGGGGTTCCGAAATTCCAATCGGGTCGATCTGGTTATTCAAGGTGTATGTCCCATACGCAATTGGAGCTGCCGAAGCACTCCCAACAAAAAGCACGCCCGCCAACAGCCATGCCGCAAATCCCAAACCCACCAAGCGTCTCATTTCACACTCCTCTCCCCGTTAGGGTAAAACACGACAAACGGCACAGCGCCAGATTCTCAATGAGAATGTAAAGCAAATGCCATGCCTAACGTGGATAAAGCGCCTTAAACTTTAACGTAACATATTAAAAAATAAGTATTTTAAAGTAATTTATGGGTCTGCATGAGATTTTGAGAAACATCCTTAAAAATACGAAGTGTCCACTTTTCCGACAATTCCAAGGGGCTTTCATGGGTTATTCAGCGGATGAGGACGCTCACAAGGGGCGTCCTTGCGAATGGGTTTGTTCCGTCGTGTGTGCTGCGCGAAGCGGACTGTCGTCCGTTACCCGTGCGCAGCGTCGGCCCAGGTTTTACCCACGCCGACTGCCACCGTGAGCGGCACTTTCAGCGTGGCTGCGCCCGACATCAGTGCCGTGACGTGCCCTTGCATGAGCGCAATCTCCCCTGCGAGGGGTGCGACCCCTGCGGGGGGTGCGACCCCCTCCGGAACTTCAAAGATCAGCTCGTCGTGTACTTGCAGGATCATCCGGCTTTCGACCGACGCCTGCCGCATCCAAGCGGCGATGTCGATCATGGCACGCTTGATGATGTCGGCGGCGCTTCCCTGAATCGGCGTGTTGATCGCCAGGCGTTCTTCCGCTCCACGCAACACGCCGTTGTGGCTGGCAATTGGCCTGCGGCGGCCAAAGAGCGTCGTCACATATCCCGTGCGCGCAGCCTCCGCCGACGTCCGACGAATCCATTCCGCCACGCCGCAATAGCGATTAAAGTAGGCGTCAATATAGCGCTTGGCTTCCGCCTGTGATACGCCAAGTTGTGTGGCCAAACCAAACGGGCTGATGCCATAGATCACGCCAAAGTTGACCGTTTTGGCCGCGCGCCGCATATCGGCGCTGATGGATGCCTGTGGCAGGCCGAAGAGTCCCACCGCCGTCTGAAGGTGCACGTCCTCCCCCCGCCGAAACGATTCCAGCAGTGCGGCGTCGTCCGACAGGTGGGCTAGAATCCGCAGCTCAATCTGATTGTAGTCGGCGGAGAGCAGGACACACCCCGGTGCTGCCACGAATGCCGCCCGAATGCGGCGTCCCCACTCGCCCCGCACTGGGATGTTCTGAAGGTTTGGATCGACGGAAGAGAGCCTTCCGGTGGCCGCCACCGTTTGGACGAACCGTGTGTGGACGCGGCCCGCGCGCAAATAACGCGGGAGGACGTCCACGTAGGTCGATTGGAGTTTGGTCAACTGGCGGCTCTCCAAAATGGCGGCGGGAAGCGCATGTCGAACGGCCAGTTGCGTGAGTACCTCCTCATCGGTGGAGCGGCCCGTCTTGGTCTTACGCAACACCGGCAGGCCCAATTTGTCGAAGAGCACCTCGGCCAACTGCTTGGGCGATTGAACGTTAAATTCGCCGCCCGCGAGGTGGTGAATTTCCTGTGTCAGGGCCGTGCGTTTTTCGTCCAACTCCGCAGACATCAACGCCAGCACATCCGCATCCAGCCCGACGCCGTGGCGCTCCATCTCGGCCAAAACGGGTACCAGCGGCATTTCAATCCCGGAGAAGAGCGGTGTCAGCCCTTGCACATCCAGCAGCGGGGCGAAGTGTCGTGCCAAATTCAGCACCACCCGCGCCTGGGCGCAAAGCGAGTTGGTTTCACGACCCTCCAAAGTTGCGTCTTGACCCGGCACGACGATGTTTAGATGGGTCTCGGCCAGGCGTGAGAGGCCATCGTCCCTCTGTCCCGGAGCCAGCAGATAGGCGGCAATCCGTATGTCCCAGAGGCCGCGCGGCGTGATCCCCTGTGCGCGATAAAAGGCCAGATGGGGTTTGACCTCGTAGCCGTATTTGACGACCGACTCCGACGCAATGACGGCGGCCAGCGGCGCGGGCAGCGTGCCGTCGTCCAGGGGGAGATAAAACGTGTCGTTCTCGGTCGCCAACGCCACGCCGACCCATGCCGCCTTGTCCGGATTGAGCGGATTGAGCGGATGGGCCAGATTGGATAAATCGGGCAGAGCCGGAACGAGGGCGACAGGGCCAGACCGCTCAATGGCCGCCAGAATCAGACCGATGTCAGAGGCCGCAATCGGTGTGATGGGCGTCTGGGTGGCCTGCACCTCCTCCTGCGCCCTCCGGGCCGCTGCGGTGAGCGGACCTCGCGCGAATGTCTGGATCAGGCGGGTAAACTCCAACTCTCGGCAGAGGGGCAGAAGTTGTTCCAGGTCGGGCGGCCTTCGCGCGAAGGCGTCGGAGTCGAAAGAAACAGGACTGTTCACGTCAATCGTGGCCAGCGTCCGACAAAACCGCGCCGATGCCGCCCCAGCTTCAAGCATCGCACGGAGCTTCGGTTTTTTGATTTCATCCAGACGGGCCAGCAGGTTTTCAATCGTCCCAAACTCGCCAATCAGTTGCCCCGCCGTCTTCTCGCCAATCCCCTTCACCCCCGGAATGCCGTCCGAGGCGTCCCCCATCAGGCCGAAAAGTTCGATAATCTGCGACGGCGTCACGCCCCATCGGGCCAGTACGTCGGCCTCGGCGTAGGTCTTCTCCTTCATCGGATCGTAGCGGGTGACGTTCGGCGTGACGAGCTGATCCATGTCCTTGTCGCCCGAGACGATCACCACGCGCCACCCTGCGGCCTCCGCTTGCCGTGCCAGCGTCCCGATGAGGTCGTCAGCCTCATAACCCTCCTGCATCAACAGTGGGATTTGCAGCGCCACAACCATCCGGTGAATGTAGGGAATCTGGAGAGAGAGATCATCCGGCATGGCCGGACGGTGGGCTTTATAATCGGGATAGGCCACGTGACGAAACGTCGGCCCTTTCGTATCAAACACGACGGCCAGGGCGTCCATTGATGCGCCCTGCACCATTTTCAAGAGGATTTGGGTGAAGCCATAGACGGCGTTGGTCGCAAGCCCCGTCGCCGTCGACAACCCCCGAACGGCATGGTAGGCCCGATACACCGCGGCGCTCCCATCCATGATGTAAAAGGTCTTGTCTGTTGGCATGAATGTCATCTTATGACAGAAACGCGGGGCAGGACAAGTGCCCGCGAAATACACAGCCGGTTTGCCATCGACATCTTATTTCTGATAGTCTCACCGACCATGATGGACACTGCGCTTTTCCAGGGCTGGCTTTGGGAGATGTTTCGGGAATATGTCCGAAAAATTCGCAGGACGGCCTCGACCGGCGCACCGGCCCTGGAGATCATGCAGGTGCAATATGCGAAAA
>CAZQIT010000190.1:0-11631 GCA_964592995.1 uncultured Nitrospirota bacterium
GGTGGAAGCCAGTTCATCGTCCTGAACGAAGAAGTGAACCACCGACAGCTTGCCGTACATCCGAACCCGCGCGATCAGTTCCTCTCCGGAATCCTCCCATGCGTAGGCCTCCACATTCCCACCCATGTAGCTGTAATGGGCGCGGTTAATGACCGCCTTCGGCGCACAGAAATAGAGCTGGTCGGGCGGGAACTCCCTGAATGCCTGGAGAACCGCGTTGTCTTCAGTCGGCATCGTTCGAGTGCTATAGATGAAAAAACGTGCGCGATTCTACCACAGAAGGAGCCCCGTGAGAATAACTTGTGCAAAAGTGAGGGGATCCAGTTGCCCGATTGGCTAGTACAATATTCATTGCTTCTTCAGGCTGGCATTCTCCGTAATCTTCGAATTGCCTGCGCCCAGTTCGTTGGCCTTTTTAAGCGCCTCCGTGGCCTCCGGATAGTTCCCTTCCCCGTCCAGCGAGATCCCCATTCTGAACCCTCATTATAACCATCCTCGTTGAGATGGTATTTCGTGTCCAGTTTTTGGGGTCCACTATACTTAATCCAGCGGTAGATGAGCGTTCGCTCTTCCTCAGTGATACGCTTGTAAGTCATGTCTTTTCCCTCCGTGTTTATGACACACGAAGAACATCTCTTACCGCGCGAACCTCTCACGCTATAAGTGTTGCACTAGCCGGTAGAACGCAGGTGTCTTATAAAACGAAAGGAAGGAACGGATGCCCGCACCTCGAAAGACAAAAACCCGCGTCCTCTACGGTTTTCCGGCCCCGCCATTTTCGGACGGTGTTTTCGTGAATGGAGAATTGGCGCGCATGTTCCGGATGCGCTGCATCAAGAGGGGGAATGAACGATGAACGATGACGTCGTTTGGCTGTGGCATGCCGTGAGCGCGGATTGGCGCGAGAGCGAACTGCATGCGCAATTTGGCGGTGTGTTGTCCGTCCGGGAGACACGAACGATGCGCCAGTTTGTGCGCGCGCCCGACCGGAACCTCTATCTGCTTGCACATGGATTACTGCGGTTCGCGCTTGCACAGGCGACGGGCTGCGCACCCGCTGAAGTCGAGATTTGTCATCAATCAGGCGGTAAGCCGTACAGGGTCGGCGGCCCGTGTTTCAGCTTGACACATGCGCGTTCCGACAAGGTGGCTGGCGCGGCAGTGGTCGCCATCTGCCGCACTCCAATCGGCGTCGATATTGAGCCGCTTGGGCGCTGTGCGGAAATCTCGGAACTGACCGACAGCCACTACGCGCAAACTGAGAAACGGATGCTGATGGACCTCTCGGAGCCAGAGCGTGGCGAGCGGATCGTGTGGCTGTGGACGGCGAAGGAATCTGTGATCAAAGCCACCGGAGAAGGCTTGCGCACGCCGCTGCGCTCTGTGGTGGTGGCTTGGGACGATGATGGCGTGCTGCGCACCCAGGACTGGCATCTGACGCGAATCCGATTCGACGCGTTCGTTGGGACGATCGCAACGCCGCAGACCTCACGGGTCGTCGTGCACCCAGCGAGCGTCCCAGAGGGACGCACGGTGGCGTCGGGCACCACGATGAAGATCGTCTCCGGGTGTGGTGCCCCCCATTAAATTTCAGGAAGGCGACGACAACGTGGCCATGTTGGAGGCGGCCTGAAGGCGGCGCTCCAATGCTGCTGTAAAGGCGTTTGCTAGTCCATGGATCTGTGGCGGGTGCGTCATGGATATGTGGTCGCCAGGCACGTCGTTCACCTCGATTCCGGCAACAAAACCGCCCCAGCCGCCTTGTGGGTCTGCGCAGCTATGGCGACTGCCCTGCGCCGCACGAAAGAGCACAACGTGGCCCAAATAGGGACGGACGACGTAGTGTTGCATCGCCCGAGTAGAAGCCTCGATCAGTGCGGCTTCTGCTCGCCCTGCCCCATCCCGCGTTGCGCGCTGATCGACGGCGGCCATGCCCAGTCGTCGCAGCACCCGGCGAAAAATGTAGTGGACTCGATTCGGCCACGACAGGGTCCTGATCAGCGTGAGGGTCTCATTCACTTGATCAAGAACGCCGATCTTGATGGCCGGACCGATGTAGTCGATCAGGCCGAGAAACGGCACGTCTTCGCCCTGTTCGAGCAGTCGCTGTGCCATCTCAAACACGATGGCGCCGCCCAGGGAGCTGCCCGCAAACAGATAGGGGCCATGCGGCCTGAATTGGCGGACGACCCGCAGGTAGTGTTCCGCCATTTCTTCCACCGAGGAAAGCGCGCCACGGTCCAGTTCGTAGGGCTGCAAGCAGTACAGCGGCTGTTCCGGGTGCAACTGTTCGGAAATAAAACCAAATTGCAGCACGTTGCCGCCACCGCCGTGGAGGCAGAACACAGGTGCCCGTGAGCCCATCGGCTTCACCGGCACGAGTGTCAGGAAGGGTGCGACCCAGTTCTCATCGACCAGCCGCTCCGCAAGTAGGCGGGGCGTAGGCGCCTCGAACAGGGTGGCCAGCGGCAAATGATGACCCAATTGTTCTTCGATGCGCTGAAAGAGGCGCGCAGCGCGAATCGAATCGCCGCCAATCTGGAAGAAATGTGTGTCGCGGTCGATCTCTGGGAACGATGCGTCTCCTTCGGATCGAAAGACATTCTGCCAAACTTCGATGATCCGCTGCTCAAGACCCCTATCCTTCGCAACGCGGGCCAACGAAACGGCGCCTGCCCGATGGGCATGCACGACGGTCTGCGCTGCGGGTTCCGCGTCGACAACCTGCTCGAACTGCGGCAGTTCAGACAACCGTGCGGCAGGGTTCACGCAGATCCGCCCAAGCATGTCGACAAAACGCTGCTGTAATCGCAGCGCCGCAGTCGGTCCAATCACGCCGGTTTTGTGGTCTAGCAGCACAACTGCGTCGCCATCCATTTCCTCAATGAACAGTGCCACGTCGAAGTTTGCGGTGCCATTGAAGACATCGTAGTGGCGGGCCTGAATACCCGGCAGCGCCAGGTTCAGTCCTAGCGTGTTCTGCAGCGAAAACAAACCCCGTGTCAGGCGGGTCCCCGTCAACATTGGTAGGCCCATGATGGTGTGGAACGGCATGTCCTGGTGGGTCATCGCGCCGTGCAGATGCTGCGTGATCCGGGCTATGAGCGCAACACCCGTGGGATCGCCGGAAAGGTCCAGACGCAGCGGCACAATGTTGTTGAAGTAGCCGATGGCGCGGCGGGTGCCGCTGCGGTGTCGCGCGGCCATCGTTGTACAGAGGACGATGTCGTTCTGCCGCGTGTGCGCATACAGCATCGCAGCAAATGCGGCGAGCAGCACCGTGAACAGGGAGGTGTGTTGCGATTCGCTGGTGGCTTTGGCCGCAGTGAGGGTTTCGCGCCCCATCCAAGATTCCAGCCGATGCCCATTATAGCTGTGAAAATTCTGTTCTGCGAAGGCCCCGGGAATCTGCAGGGGTTCAGGTGGCAGGGCGAACAGCGTGCGCCAATAGTCGATCAGTTGCTCATTCTCAGTCGCGGTGGGTGCGGTGCTTCCCAGCGGTCGGCTGTGCGCTGGCACTTCGGGCAGTGGCGTCCCGTTCGTCAGCGCCCGATAGGCAGCGACCAAGTCGGTACTGAATATCCCGACCGAAGCGCGGTCGGCGATCAGGTGATGAAACTGGAGCAGGAGGACGAATCGCTCCGGCGTGAGTGTCAGGAGCGTCGCGTGCCAACCGGGCCCGTTCCTGAGATCAATTCGGACGCCAGCGGCGGCGGATAGCACCGCAGCGAGCGACCCGGCGTCTGCCTCAATGCGGCGGCGGACCATCGTTGGGGGCTTGGTCGGAAGAAACACAAACTGGCTTGCGTCTGTGCCCACGCGCACCCGTAGCGCTGGATGCAGCCGCACAACGTGTGCGACCGCCTCCTGCAGTGCATCGGCGTTAACGGGCCCGATCAGTTCATGCGCAATCGTGAATACATGGACCGCATCAACGCCAAGCTGGGTCTCTAGGGCCCACAACCTGGCTTGCGCATCGGACAGCAGTCCAATTGGAGCCAGTCGGGCGTGATCGACCTCGCTGTCAATCCCCGTACTCATGTTTGCATCCCTCGGCACCCGTCTGGACTCGACCCGGCGTACATACGCTGGACTTCAAGCGTCCGCTGTGGCGGACAGGTGGGTGCTTAGCGCATCGACCGTTGGGTGATCCCAAGTCACGGTGGGTGACAGACGCTGGCCGAGGTGCTCCTCAAGATCACCGGTCATCATCAACGCATGCACGGAGTCCATGCCGAAGCGCGAGAAGGGTACCGTCATCTCGACTGGCCCATCGGGCAGCCCCAGTTCAGTGCGCAGCCACGTTGTGATCCACTCGGTTAGCCCCGTTTTTGAGTTCCGACTCACGCGCCTCTCCATTTCTATCGTTTTGCACGCAGCCCGTGTTGCAGCAATCCCGGAGTCCTCTCGTCGGGGCCGTGCCCCATAGCGTCCAGTCTGGAGCGTCCAGTCTAATGTGCCGGTTGCGCCTCGCGTCGGAGCAGTGGGTCCAGTGTGACATCCACGTCTGGCGCAAGCGGTTCGACATCACCAATCCAATCACGATAGGTTGCGATCGTTGCACGCAGCGCGTCCGCAGTGGGTGCCGCAGCCAGCCCGGGCGTGCCCTGCCTTGCGGCCACAAGGGCCGCTTCAAAGGTTGCCTGCGCCCACGTCATCGGGAGTGGTTCCTGTATGGGGTCAGCGGCCGCAAGCCGCAGCGCGGCGACGGCGACACGACCCAGTTGGGCATCGTGCCACATGCGTGCATCCGTCTGGCCCATCGGCCCGGCGTTCGGTGAGGATTCAAACCATGCCGTAAGCGCGCATAGTTTGTCTGCGACCATGCCCGATGGTTCGAGCACGCGCAGGGACTGTACGATCTCATCACCCATGCGCACGCCTCGGCCGATGGCACCAATCAACCCTTCGTTTGCGCCTTCTCCGATCGACAGCATTCGGGCGTCACGGAACAACTGCGGCGCGATGTTGTTCTCCATATAGCCGCGCCCACGAACGCGGTGGGTGCGCGGGCCCGTCCCTTCGTGTTGACCATACGGGCAAACACGGTGATAACACCGGTCCACGCCGAGCCGTTCCAGCGTTTCACGCCGTCGATCCGCCAGCCATTGCCGTCGGGCGTCACCCGCGCTTCAAGGGCGCCAAGATTGGAGCCAGCGCCCGGCTCGGACAGCGTGAATGCTGCCAACTCTCGCCCGGTGGCCAGAATCGGCAGCAGTTCTTCACGCAGGGCGTCTGGCGCGTGCTGCATGATGGGTCGCAGGCCATTGGTATTGTGGAGGAAGACCAGCGTTGCAATGGTCGGATCCACCGCCGCAAGTTGTAGATAGACGCGCAAGGCATCCCACTCTTCAAGCGCCAGCCCGCCGTAGCGCTGGGGTGCCTGCAGACCGAACACGCCCCGGTTTCCGAAGTCCAACACGATGTTGGGTGGTAGGCAGCGGCGCTCGTCGATCAATCGGGAATTGATGCGTCGCTCGGCATAGTCACGCAGCCACAGGATGAGCGCGTCTGCATGCTGCCGGCTTCGGGCACGCCGATCCTCCTCGCTCGCCTCGTTCGTCTCGCCGGTCGCGGTGACCGCACGGGCCGGAGCCGGAACGACTTGGGCGCCCACCGCATGCACGTTGGGCGGGGACCAGACACGGAGCGCGCCGAGCGTCCCCGCAAGGAACGCGGCGCGGCAGGCGCGCCGCTGCACCTTGCCACTGGATGTTTTGGGCAACGTGCCTGGGGGGATGAGCACCACGGCGTGGAGCGGGATATCGTGCCGCAGGGCAAGCGCATCGGCGATGACCACCGGGATCGTGTCCAGATCGGCATCCGTCCAGGTACCTCCACGCAGTTCATGCACGAGCACGAGACGTTCCTCGTCGGCGACATCCACACTGAAGGCGGCGACGCTGTCTGGCCGGAGGGCTGGGTGCGCCTCGTGCACCGACCATTCGATATCCTGCGGGTGGTGGTTCAGCCCGCGCACGATAATCAGGTCCTTGAGGCGCGAGGTGATGTAAAGATGCCCGTCCGCCAAGAAGCCCAGGTCGCCGGTACGGAGCCAGGAAGGCCCGGCTTCTCCATCAATGCGGGCGCGGAACAGGGCCTCGTTCTCATCGGGACGACCCCAGTAGCCAGCAGAAATTGTCGGCGATGCCACCCATATTTCCCCCACACGCTGATCGGGGACGCGCCGACGCGTCCCCGAATTAACGATGGCGATCTGCGTGTGGGGCAGCGGGCGGCCACACGAAGCCACCTTGCGCACTGCGGCTGCGTCGGGAGAAACGATGACGGCCTCGTCGCGCGCCAGCGCAGATGGATCGAAGCAACCGACCCGCGCCTGTTCGTCCGTGCGCGAGGTTGTGGCCAACAATGTAGCCTCCGCCAGGCCAAACGCCGGTGACATGGCCGTGGCACGCAGCCCGTAGGCTGCGAAGACACGGGTGAATGCCTCCACCGTGTCGGGATGCACCGGTTCTGCGGCGTTCCCGATGGACCGCCAGCTCGACAGATCCAGCCCTTCCCACTTCTTTGGGGTGCCACGCCTCAGGCAGTGTGCATAGGCGAAGCTTGGCCCCTCGGTGTGCGTGCCATGATATCGGGTGATTGCCCGCAGGAGCTTCAGCGGATTTTTCACGAACGCGAATGGCGACATCAGGAGGGCCGGGGTCCCATTCAGGAACGGCACCAGCATTCCCTGAATCAAGCCGTAGTCGTGGAAGTGCGGCATCCAGGTGACACTCACACTCTCCGCGTTGTAACCGCATGCCTCCTGAAGCATGCCCAAGTGATCCACCAGGTTTGCCTGGCTGATCATCACGCCGCGCGGTGTGGCCGTGGAGCCGGAGGTGTATTGCAGAAAAGAGACGGAGTCCGGCGTGCACTCGGGCAAATCCACGTCCGGATGCGGCACTCCGACCAGAGGTACGGAATCCATCCACTTCATTCTCCGCAACAGGCCCTGCTCCAGGTTCAGCCCCTCAAGCAATCCGCGCGTATACGAATTGCAGAGAAGTATCCGCGCGTCGCAGTCCTGCGCAATGGCTTCGATTCGTGGCAGACCCTGCCGCCGATTGGCCTCGGGGGCGGGGGCGGGCACCGCGATGACGCCCGCGTACAGGCATCCGAAAAACGCGGTCAGGAAGTCCAGACCCGCCTCGTAGACGAGCAGGGCGCGGTCACCCGGGTGGGCGTGCTGCAATAGCCCCGCAGCGATGCGCTTCGCGGCTTCATCAAACGCCGCGAAGGTGAGGCGAGGCCCCTCCGTGTCACCGTCCTGGAGGAGAAGATAGGCCAGCCCGTCGCCCCGCTCGCGGGCATGGCGACGGGCCACATCGACGAGCGTTTTCGGACGGTGGACAGCGGTGGGGGCGCTCTCTCTGATATCGGGGTTCATGATCGGCATCACCTGGGCTTGTCTGCCCGTTGCGTCACTCGAATCCGGAACTCGCCAGAGGGCGCCAGCATCGTCCCGTGCCGTACCGGGGTGACGGAACCCTCGTCTGCGGACTCAATGGTCCATTGCGCCAATACCGCTGCGAGTACAATCTTGAAGTCGATCTGAGAGAGGTGTTCGCCCACACACATTCTTTGCCCGCCGCCGAACGGGAAGTAGTCGTGTCGGCTATAGACACGGTCCAGAAAACGCTCGGGTTTGAACCGAGCGGCTTCCGGGAAGACTTCCTCTCGGCGGTGCGCCAGGTAGCTGCACGGTATCAGCGTGACGCCGGCCGGAAAGTGGTGGCCGGCGATCGAAACGTCGCGTGTGAGTCGTCGTCCTGATGGGGTGGGCACCACCGGATACATGCGCAGTGTCTCCTGGAAGACAGCGTGCAGATAGGGCAGATTCAGCAGAACGGGCAAGGTATCATCGGGACGCGAGTCCAACTCCGTGACGAGCCGCGTGAGCGCCGGAGCCGTGTGCGTCAGCCAGTGCAGGGCCCACGCAAGCGCGATGGACGTCGTGTCCACGCCGGCCACCATGAGTGTGAAGACATGGCCGACGAGGTCCTCGTCGCTCATTGCCGTGCCGTCCTCGAAGCGCACGCCCACCCACTGTGTGAGGAGGCCTGGCCGGTCGGGGTCGGCGCGCCGGGTCGCAGCCTCCGTGGCCACGTGACGCGCAATCACCGGATGCATGCGACGGAAGTTCTGCCACGGACCCCACGAACCGCCGACGCTCGGCACCACCGAGTCACGGTAGGCGCTGATCAAGGCACGGCTCGTGTCCACGGCGAGGTTGCCAAAGGTCAGGTGGACGATGACCTGGAATGCCACGTCGTGGAAATACGGTCGCGGCGCAAAGGCCTCTCCTGTGGGCCAGCGACCCGCCATCTCCCGTGCGAGGCAACGAATGACATCCCCGTGCGGCAACACCTGCTCGCGGCGCAGCGGGGCGCTTATCAGCGGCTTGTGACGGTGATGGTCGTCACCGTCACGCACAAGCAGCGAACGCTCCCCCATCACATGGCGGTAGTGCGCGTTGTAATGGCGTACCTCGAATTGATCGTGCGGCAACTGGAATATCCCCTTCAGGCACTCCGGATCGGAGACGAGCACGGCTTGCCCGATTGATCCCAAATCCAGGGCAACGAGCGGGCCATAGAGAAGGGCACACTCCTCCCAGAAGCGGGTCGGCTCCTCCACCCAGCGTCGGACCTGATCGGTCGCCGGATCCGTGGGGCCAGGGAAATGCGGGACCGGTATCAAACAGTCCTTTCCGGTAATCACAAAAGTCACGCCCCCATATTCTTAAGGACTTAAAATGCCGACGCAGCCATTCCGTTTCTGATTTACGGCGGGTTACAACACGATCCGTGCGTTATTAATCCATGTTCCCGGCGGGATTGCCTCCTGGAACGTGGCGAGGCCCAGGACCGATTCGGCGCCTGCGGCCAGCAGCATCCCCTGCGATTCGATCCCCATGATCTGATCTGGCTGCAAATTTACAAACAGGGCCAACGAGTCGCCCTGTTTGCAAGGCGCGAGGAGCGTGCATACCCTTTGGTATGTAGAGAGAGGATCAGGCTTTGCCTGTCCGAACGAGGGGCGTGGGGGCATTGAGAGCAACGCGAGCAGGCCCCCACATGAAATAGAGCAACGCAGCAAACTTAGGATGAATCTGCAGCCCGACTGGGGATGTTATTCATGGACGAGCCCTAAGTGGGTCATTTTTTGATGAAGGCCGACAGCAGGTCGATGGGGACGGGGAAGATGATGGTGGAGTTTTTCTCGGCTGAAATCTCGGTGAGGGTCTGCAAAAAACGGAGCTGTAGTGCTGCCGGTTCCGTGGCGATAATATGCGCGGCGTCGGCCAGTCTTTGCGCCGCCTGATATTCTCCTTCGGCATGGATGACCTTGGCGCGCCGCTCTCTCTCCGCCTCCGCCTGCTTGGCAATGGCGCGGAGCATTTCCTGCGGAAGATCGACATTTTTCACCTCGACCGCCGTCACCTTGACCCCCCAAGGCTCGGTTTGCTGATCAATCACCCGTTGAAGCTGAAGATTGATCTCCTCGCGTTTAGACAGGAGATCATCCAGAGTCCCCTGACCCAGGATGCTGCGCAGCGTGGTTTGGGCCATTTGAGAGGTGGCGTAAAGAAAGTTCTCAACCTGCAGGATTGCCCGCTCCGGATCGACCACCCGGAAATAGAGAACGGCGTTGACCTTCACCGACACATTGTCCTGGGTGATCACATCCTGCGACGGCACATCCATCGCCACCGTCCGAAGACTGACCCGCTCCATTTTGTCGATCAACGGAATCAGAATGATGAGACCCGGCCCGCATCCGCCATAAAATGCCCCCTCTTTGACAAACCGACCCAGCCGGAAGATGACCCCCCGTTCGTATTCCCGTAAAATCCGCACGCCGTTGGCCAGCACAAAAAACACCAACAGGGCCAGTATAAGCAATGGAAACGTAACGATCATTTCAGGCATTTTATCTCCCTAACGGTTTGACATTTTTTTGACGCGCAGTTGAAACCCCACCACTTCCACCACCTCCACGGCCTCGCCGCCCGCCACCGGCTCGACACTTTCCGCCTGCCAGATTTCTCCCCGAACCTGTACGATACCCTGCGGCGAAAGGGCACCCTCCGCCCGGCCGACAGCCCCGATGAGCGTGTCGATCACCGGTCGGCGCTGTGATCGAACGGCCGCGCGAACGACGACAAAAAAGAAAACGGCGGTCATCGTCACGGTGGGAAGAATCAGTCCCAGAGAGATTTGAAGCGACGGGATCGTCCGGTCGACCAGCATCAGGGAACCCATCAAGAGGGAGATCACCCCTCCTGATCCGAGCACGCCGAAGCTAGGCACCTTAATCTCCGCAATAAAAAGGGTGAAGGCCAGGAGGATTAAGAGGAACCCGGCATAGTTGACCGGCAGGGTCTGGAAGGCATAAAAGGCGAGGAGCAATGAAATGCTCCCGACGACACCTGGGAAGATCGCGCCGGGGCTGTACAACTCGGCAATGAGGCCGGTGGTGCCGAGCAGCATCAACACATAGGCCACGTTGGGGTCGGACAGCGCCTTTAATATCCGCAAGCGAAGAGGCATCGGCTTATCAATGATTGTGGCGCCGACCGTCGACAACACCCTCGGCGCCCCGATCGTCGTCACCGTGCGTCCGTCCATTTGCCGGATGAGCGAGGGGAGATCGTCCGCGATAAAATCGACGACTTTTAGCTGGAGCGCCTCTTTTTCAGTCAGTGAGGCCGACCGAATCACGGCCTCCTCCGCCCATTTTACGTCTCTCCCGCGTCGTTCGGCCAGAGACCGGAGGTAGGCTGCGGCATCGTTCTCCAGTTTCTTTTTCATCTCGGCCTCTATGGCTTTACCGCCCATCGCGACAGGATGGGCGGCGCCGATGTTGGTGCCGGGGGCCATGGCCGCAAGGTGGGCAGCAAAGGCAATAAAGACGCCCGCAGACGCCGCGCGCCCGCCGCTGGGGGCGACGTAGACGATCACCGGAACGGGAGACGCCAGGATCGTTCGGACAATATCCCGCATGGAGGTATCCAGTCCGCCCGGCGTATCCAGTTGGATGATGAGCGCCTCAGCCCCATCCCTGTCCGCCTGGGCAACGGCGGTTGCGATCCATTCGGAGGCCACCGGGTTGATAACCCCTTCGTATGCCGTAACATGGAGTGTCCTTCCAAACAGGGAGTTTGGAAGGAACAAAAGAAGAAGGGAAAAAACGGGGAGACACCTACACCACGTCCGCAGCTTCCGGGGCGCCGGACATACCATCCACTTCGGCATGAATCACCTCAAGACCTCCGCTGGAAAAGAACTCAACGCAGGATACTATGCCGGTCTGTTGTTCGGAGTCAATCAACCGCTCCTGGCACATCTTGAGCCGACACTCCATCGTAAAAGCACGGGTGTGCAACAGGCTCACAACTCCCTAAAAGAAAGACAGAGACACTTCGTGTAAACTGCCAGCCGATTAGATGTCTGAAAAAAACGAAAGGAGGGAGCGAATGCCCGCGCCTCGAAAGACAAAAACAACCCATGTTACTCCAGTAAACCACGAGATTTGCTGGGCCAAGACTCTGCCAGACGGAAGTCCCGGCATCTCGGTTCGGGATCATTGTCTCAACGTGGGCTGTGTTGCCGAAGTGCTGAT
>CAZQIT010000191.1:0-7248 GCA_964592995.1 uncultured Nitrospirota bacterium
ACGGTGCCTCCTTCTGCATGCTCCTGATTTCCCGGATTGGTCAGCACCGGCGCACGGTTGGTATGCACAATCGTCCAAAAGAAGTTCCGCAGGCTCACTCCCGTCCCGTCGGAGACGGAAATTTGGGGAGTATAGTTCCCCTCCGTGGCAAAGGGAGGCGTGCCGGAAATCAGGCCACTGGTTCCGCTAATGGACAGCCCCGGCGGCAGACCGGTGGCGCTGTAGGAGAGGGTCTGTCCATCCAGATCAAATGCCAGAACCGAATAAGAAACGACCTGATTTTCCGCGTGAACCAACCTGACATCGTCGTTCGCGGGATCGGTCACTTCGGGCAGCCGATTGGTATTGGAAATCGTCCATTGGAAGTCCTCTGCGTCGGACAACCCCGCCCCATCCACCACCGACACCGTCACGTTATAGACGTTGGCCGCCTCATAGGTGGGCGTGCCCGAAATTTCGCCCGTGCCCGCATTCAGGGAAAGCCCCGGTGGCAAGCCATTTACGATGTAGGTGAGCAGATCGCCGTCCGGATCAGAAGCCGATAGTTTCAGCGACAGCACCTGGGGCGCAATCGGCGCACCGATCAGCGTAATCCCTTCGGCCGTGCTCTGCGCGCCCGGATTAAGCAGCGTCGGTGCTGTGTTCCCCGCCGTAATCGTCCAGGTAAAGCTGGCTTCGCCAAAGAGCGAGACGTCCGATGCCCGCACCACCACGGGGTAGCTGCCCGCCGCCGTGTAGGGCAACAGGCCGGTGATGACGCCGGTGACCGGATCCATCGTGAGACCCGGCGGCAGCGATGTGGCCGTATAGGTCAACGGCGCGCCATTCGGGGGCAACAAGCCGTCCGGATCGGAGGCGCTGATGAAAAGCGAAACCGCCCCCCCCTCCGGATTGATGCGATCTCCCGGATCGGTCACCACCGGCGCCTGATTGCTGTTGTTGACCGTCCAGGTGAAGGTGGCGTCGGTGGATGCCCCGTTGGTGTCGGTGGCGCGGACACTCACAAAGTAGACGCCCGCCGCCGTGTAGGGGAGTGACCCCGAAATCAGGCCCGCCTGCGCCCCCGCCGCCGTCATGACAAGCCCCGGCGGTCCCCCCGAAAAAGTATAGGTGACCCCATCTCCATCCAGATCGGTCGCCAGGATTTGGAGGCTGATGGAGTCTCCCTCGCTGTTGACCGGGTTGGCCGGTGGATTGATAAAGACAGGGGCCTGATTGGTATTGCTAATCACCCACGTGAAAGTCGTCTGCGAAATATCTTCTGCAGAGTCGGTGACCGTAATCGTGACGGGGTAGGTCCCCCCCAGCGCCGCCGCAAATGTGGGGGCGCCGGTAATCAGCCCGCTATCTTTGTGGATGCTCAGTCCCGGCGGCAGATTGCCAGCCGAATAGGTCATCGTCTGAAAATCCGGCTCGGTCGCCAGGATTTGGACAAACACCGCCACATTTTCCGCCGTGGACTGATTGCCCGGATTGGTGATAATCGGTAACTGATTGGTGTTGGAGACCATCCAGGTGAAGGGGGTCGTTGTGGAGAGTGGCGGAAAGGGCGAAACCGGCACATCGGTGGCCTTGACGGTTACGCTATAGGAGGTGAGGGCCGTGAAACCGATTGTGCCGAAGATGCGCCCCGCGTCGTCAATGGCAAGCCCCGGCGGCAAATTCGTGGCGCTATAGATCACCCCATCGTTGTCCGGGTCCGTCGCTGGAACCAAAAGGGAGATCTCCGCCCCCTCACTGTTGTTTTGAGGATTGACGGGGAGCGGCAGCGTAAAGACCGGCGCAGCATTGCCGTTGTTGACCGTCCAGTTAAACGTGGCTGTACCCGAAAGGAGGCCGTCGGTGGCCGTCACCGAGACGGTATAGACCCCGGCTGCGGTAAAGGCGAGCGTGCCGGAAATCGCACCGGTGTTGCTGATGACAAGGCCCCCCGGCAGATTGGAGGCGCTGAAGGTGAGGCTCTGCGTGTCCAGATCAACCGCCACCACCTGGAGCGATACCCCCGCCCCTTCCGCGTGGGTTTGACTGACGGGCGGGGTCACCGTGGGTGCGCGATTTTTGTTGGCCACCGTCCAGGTGAACGTCTCGCTGGTCGCCGAGAGTTCGGGGTCTTTCACCGTCACGATGACGTTGTAGTTCACGCTGCTGGTGGAGGGATCGAATCCCAGCGTCCCCGAAATTTCGCCGGTCGTTTCGCTTATGACAAGCCCCGGCGGAAGACCGGTGGCGCTGTACTCGAGGATTACCGGCAGCGACGGCGTGCTGTCCGGATCGGAAGCCACCACCTGTACCGACACATAGGTCTCTTCCGTATCGGTCTTGTTGCCCGGAGGGGCCACCACGGGCGCCAGGTTCAGATTGGTGACCGTCCAGGTAAAGACGGTGCTGCTGACCCCCACCGTGTCGTAGGCAAAGACCGTCACCGTGTAGACGCCGGAGGCCGCAGAGGTGGCCGCCGTAGAAGCAGGCGATCCGGAAATAAGGCCGGTATCCAGATTGATGTTCAGCCCCGCCGGAAGGCCCGTCACCTGATAGTCAATGTTTTGCGCTGGAATGTCCGCATCGGTCACCCCAATTTGGAGCGAAACGGACTGTCCTTCTGGCGTGGTTTGATTGACCGGCTGGGTGATGACCGGCAGTTGATTTTGATTGGTGATTTTCCAGGTTACCGTCTGCGAACTCTTCAGGCTCAGTGCATCAATGACCTCAATGGTCACGGCATAGCTGGTGGTCGCAGAGAGGAGCACCGTGCCGGTAATGAGGCCGGTGGCGGTGTTGATCGTCAAATTGGGCGGCAGACTCAGGGCGTTGTAGGTCAGTGAATCGCCGTCCGGATCGGAGGCCACCACCTGGAGCGAGACGGCGGTGTTTTCGAGGGTGGTCTGGCCCGCCACAAAGGAGAGGATCGGCGCCCGATTTTTATTGGTCACATCCCAGGTAAAGGTCTCGCTGTCGGTGGAAGAACCATCTGTCACCGACACTTCTACCGAATAGGGGCTTGCGGCCGCCGCCGTATAGGCAATCACTCCCGTAATTTCCCCCGTAACCCCATCAATTGAAAGCCCCGGCGGGAGGTTGTGCGCCGTATAGATCAGGCTGTCCGCCGGATCTCCGTCAATGGCCTCAATTTTGAACGAACCGGTCAAGAAGATGTCCGCTTCGGTGCTGGTCCGCGTGGCAGGCTGGGTCACGGTCGGCGGGTTGTTGGCATGAGAAATCTTCCAGGTAAAGCTCACCTGGGTGCTGGTGGAGCCGCCGTCACTGACCGAAACGGTCACCAAATAAGTGCCGACGGGATCGCCCCCTTCGGCGGCCGTATAGCTGGGCGTACCGCTGATGAGGCCCGTATTGAGGCCGATGGTAAGCCCCGACGGCAGGTCGGTCGCCGTGTATTGAAGCGATGGGCTGTCGTCGGTGGCCACAATCTGAAGCGATGGGACGGGCGTCCCTTCAACACCGGACTGCGCGGCAGGCGCTGTCACCACCGGCTGGCCATTCACGTCGGTAACCGTCCAGTTAAATGAAGCGGTGCTGGCCGTGAATTCGGCGTCGGAGACTTTGACCACCACACCGTAGGGCAAACCGGTCGCGGCCGTGAAGGAGATCGTGCCGGAGATCAGCCCCGTGGTGGGGTTGATTTTCAAGTCGGGTGGAAGGCCGGTGGCGCTATAGGAAAGGGTGGAGGCCTGGGGGTCGGTCGCGCTCACAGGCAGCGAGATCACGGCCCCTTCAAGACTGCCCTGGTTTACAGGTGTCGTAATCGTGGGGGCGGTGTTGGCGGTCGCCACCGTCCAGACAAAACTGATCGTGGCCACCGGTGTC
This sequence comes from uncultured Nitrospirota bacterium, assembly GCA_964592995.1. Taxonomy (GTDB): domain Bacteria; phylum Nitrospirota; class Nitrospiria; order SBBL01; family CAZOFZ01; genus CAZOFZ01. Next base: position 3,823 of record CAZQIT010000191.1, read on the forward strand.
GAGGTCGTGGGAGCCCCATTTTCGGAGCCGATATCGGCAACCGTCAGAACACAGGTTTTGCCAGCCGTCGCCACCGTGATAATCGTCCCGGAAATCAACCCCGTCGAGGGGTTAATGCTCAACCCGGACAAACAGCCAACAACACCCGCGCTGTCTGCCAGCGTATAGGTGTGCAGGAGATCGCCATCTGGATCGGTTGCCAAAATCTGGAGCGACACCGTCGCTCCATCGACACCCCCTACCTTCCCCCGGCTCACCTGTGGCCCCGGATTCGTGATGACCGGTGCCTGGTTTTTGTTGGTGACGGTATATTTGAAGGTCGCCGTGCCGGTCAGCCCCACCGTATCCGTGGCCGTGACCGTGACGGTGTAATCCCGGGAATAGTTGTTCGCCGCAGAGACCGTATCGGTCGGAATCGTACCGGAAATCTGGCTCGTTGCCGGATTGATACTCAAACCGGGCGGAAGACCCACGGCGCTATAGGTCAATGTGCCAGAATCCGGGTCCTGGCCCGGAACTGTAAAGGCGGTAATCGCCCCTTCGATGCTGGTTCTATCCCCCGGAAAAGCCACCGTGGGTGGGCGATTGGTATCCGTGATCTGCCATGTAATCGGAAGACTGGAGGTCAATGGAAGCGGCGTGCCATTGTCGGTGACCGAAATCGTCACCGAATAAAGGGCCGCTTTATCGAACGCGACCGACCCCGTAATCAGACCGGTACTGGCGCTGATGGACAGGCCGGGTGGCAGGGTTGGAACCCCCGCCACCTGATCGCTGTAAGTCAGGGTGTTGCCATCCGGATCGGAGGCCGCAACCTGAAGGAGAACACTCTCCCCCTCCGCATTGATCTGGTTCTCCGGGTTTGTCAGGACGGGAAACCGATTGGTGTTGGTAACGATCCAGGTGAAGGGCTTGACATCCACCAACCCCCCCGGATCGGAGACCGACACCGTCACCGTGTGTGCCCCTGCGGAATCGAAGGAGGGGGCGCCCGAAATCACGCCCGTCGCGCTGTTGATACTGAGGCCCGACGGGAGCCCCGTGGCCCCATAAGTCAGGACATCCCCATCCGGATCGCTGGCCGTAACGGGAAAGCTGCTCACCGTCGTATTTTCGGGCGTGAGCTGGGACGGCGGCAGGATCAGCACCGGCGGACGATTGGTCGCGGTCACGGTCAGGAGAAACGTGTCTTGTCCGAAGAGCGCCCCATCCGAGGCCTTGACCACAACACTATAGCTCCCCGCATCCCCATCCCCCGTAAAGGGGACGGTGCCGATGCAAGGGGAGACCGTGGAGACGCTGATTACCCCCGTGGCCGAGTGGATGGTCAAGCAAGGGAAGATGGGTGACACGCTGGAGAGGGAGTAGGAAAGCGAATCGCCGTCAAATGGCTGGGTGGCCGTCACGGGAACGAAGAGCGACAGCCCCTCCGCTGTGTTTTGATCTGGAATCGTCTGCACCGTGGGGGTCTGGTTGGTGTTGTTGATCGTCCAGGTAAAGCTCTTGAAGTCGGAAAGTGCGCCATCTGACGCCGTAATCGTCACCCCATAATTCTTAGGACCGGGGGGCGTACCGGCCGCCAGATAACTGACCGTGCCGGTAATCCGACCCGTGTTGGGGTTGTAGACCAGACCCAACGGCAGCCCCGTGACAATATAAGTCAGGTTGTCTCCCTCCGGATCGGTCGCCACCACGGTGGTGGAAAGGGTTGGATAGGCGGTGGTCTCCCCCTCCACCGAACTTTTACCCGGCGGCTGGATCACCGAAGGGGCGCGGTTGAGGTTGTTCACCGTCCAGGTAAAGTTCACGTTGGTGAAGAGTGGCCCATCGGAGGCGGTCACCGTGACCACATAACTCCCCTGCGCATCAAAGGGGAGTGTGCCCGAAATGAGGCCCGTGGTGGTGTTGATACTCAATCCCGGCGGCAGCCCTCCCGCGTCAAAATCGTTGATCAGATTGCCGTCCGGATCGGTGGCCGCAATCTGAAGCGCAATCACATCCGCTTCCGTGCTGGTTTTATCCCCCGGATGGGTCACACTCGGCTGACGATTGGTGTTGGTGACCACCAGCGTAAAGGTCTGGGAGGGATTGGGGAGGAAGAGGCCATCCGACACCGTCACCACAACCGCATAGTTCCCCGCCGCAACATAGGTCGGGACACCACTGATCAGACCGGTGCTGGAATTAACGCTTAACCCGGCAGGAAGCGGGCTGGCCGTATAGATAAGCGCATCCCCTTCGGGGTCACTGGCCACAATCGGGATGCTAACGGTCTGCCCTTCCGCCACGGTCTTCTGTCCCGGATTCGTCAGCACCGGCGAGCGGTTGGTATTGACAACCGTCCAGCCAAAGGGACGATCCGTGAAAAGCGATGCGGAATCGGTGACCCTCACCACCACGGCATAGTTCCCCGCCGACGTAAAGAGAGGCGCACCCGAAATGATGCCGGTCGTAGTGCCGATGGACAGCCCCGGCGGGAGGCCCGTGGCGCTATAGGTGATCGGATTGCCATCCGGGTCGGAGGCCACGATCTGGAGCGACACATTCGTCCCCTCTGTCGTGGTTTGCGGGCTGAGATCGGACACCACGGGTGGGCCGTTGACGTTGAGCACCGTCCAGGTGAAGGGCACCGTTTTGGAAAGTGACGGCGCGCCGTTGTCAGACACCAGAATGATCACCGAATGGACGCCCGCCGAGTCGAAGGCCGGGCTTCCCGTAATCAGGCCCGTGCTCGAATTGATCGTGAGATTCGGTGGCAGCCCCGCCGCGCTGTAGAGGAGCGTGTTGCTATCCGGGTCGGTGGCGGAGATGGAAAGCGAAACCCCCACCCCCTCGTTGGTGGTCTGATTCACCGGATTGACCACCACCGGCGCCTGATTGGTGTTGGTGATCGTCCAGTTGAAAAGCACCGTCACGGGCGTGCCGGGGGTGCCCAGGGCGACGGGGGGGCTATCCACCACCTTCACCGTCACTTGGTAGTCGGCGGAGATCGTCCCGCCCGCCGTGTAGGGGGGCGTTGCCGTGATGATCCCCGTCGTGGGATGGATAACGAGCCAGGGGGCGGTGGGGGTCACCGTCATACTGTACAGCCAGGGATCGCCGTCCGGCTCGTTGGTGACAATCTGAAGCAGCCGAATCGACCCTTCGGGACTGGTCTGATTGGAGGGCTGCGTCACATTCGCCAGACGGTTGGCGTTGCCCACCGTCCAGGTGAAGGTGCGGCTGGAGAAGAGCGACCCGACCGTGTCGTCGGAGACCAGGACGGTGACGGTATAGGTTCCGGCCGCCAGATAAGTGAGGGTGCCGCTGATTAAACCGGTGGTCGGCCCGATGACCAGGCCCGGCGGCAATCCGGTTGCACTGTAGCGTAATGGGTCGGAATCCGGATCGGTCGCCCTGATCTGAAGTGAAACGCCGTCGCTCTCC
>CAZQIT010000192.1:0-7171 GCA_964592995.1 uncultured Nitrospirota bacterium
TCGTAGACATCATTGATGCCCTGACTGACAGCGATAACCCGCGCGATTACTGGTATCGCATGAAGCGGCGCGAGAAGGAATCCTCTGGAATCGAGTTGTCGACACTTTGTCGACAACTGAAACTGACTTCTGCAGACGGTAAAAGTTACAAGACGGAGGCCGTCAACACCGAAGCCGCCTTTCGCATCATCCAATCCATCCCCAGCCCCAAGGCTGAGCCGTTCAAACGCTGGCTGGCCGAGGTGGGTTACCAGCGCGTCCAGGAGATCGAAAATCCCGAGCTTGCCCAGCAGCGGATGCGGAAACTCTATCAGGACAAAGGCTACCCCGACGATTGGGTCGAAAAGCGTGTTCGTGGTATCGCCGTCCGTGACGAACTGACCGGCGAATGGCAGAAACGCGGGATTCAGGATCAAAAAGACTTCGCCATACTAACGGGTGAAATCTCGAAAGCCACGTTCGGACTAACGCCTGCCGATTACAAGAAGCTGAAGGGCCTGAAGCGTGAAAATCTTCGCGATCACATGAACGATCTGGAGTTGATCTTCACCATGCTCGGCGAGGCCGCCACCACGGAAATCGCGCGTAACAAAGATGCCCAGGGCTTTGTGAAAAACAAACGGGCCGCCCAAGAAGGAGGCTCTGTCGCGGGAGACGCCCGCCGCCAGCTTGAAGCGAAGTCGGGCCGCAAAGTTATCACCCGCAACAACTACCTGACCGATAAACCAAAACCTAAGCTTCCACCCAAGTCGGAGTAATTTAATGGCACGAAATAAGAAGGCCACGACTCAAATCGAATCGATCCGCCACAAGGACAAGCGCGCCAACATCCCTACCGAGGAGTTGCGCGACTTCGTGGCCGATGAAGAACTCGCCCCCAAAACCATGCGCTATCCGCGCGACCCGTCGCTTGATCCGCAATTAGTCTGGAAGGGGAAGGACGAACAGGACAGCGCAGACCTCGCCGTCCCCGTGGTGCCGATTTACATTCAGGAGAAGATTCATCCGCAGGCGATTATTGATGCCCTGCCTCGTATCGAAAAGGCTGGAGATAATCAGACCAACCTTTTTGCCGACTTCAACGGTGGTCCGGCTGACTTCGCGCAGAAGGTGGAATTTTATCACCACGAGCAGAACTGGTGCAACCGGATGATTCTGGGCGATTCACTGCTGGTGATGACCTCGCTGGCCGAAAAGGAAGGACTCAAGGGGAAGGTGCAGACGATCTATCTCGACCCGCCCTACGGCATCAAGTTTGGCTCCAACTGGCAGGTGAGCACGCGCAAGCGCGACGTGAAGGACGGCAAGGCCGAGGATGCCACCCGCCAGCCCGAGCAGGTGCGCGCCTTCCGCGACACATGGAAGATTGGTATTCATTCCTATCTGGCCTATCTGCGCGACCGGCTGGTGGTAGCCCGCGAGTTGTTGACCGAGACGGGCAGTGTCTTCGTACAGATTGGGGATGAGAATGTGCATCTCGTGCGGAACGTGATGGATGAAGTGTTTGGAAGCGAGAATTTTGTCACGCAAATATCGTTTCAGAAAACGGGAAGCATCGAATCAAAACTTCTTTCTTCAACGGTTGACTATGTGCTTTGGTATGCGAAAGACAAGGAAAACACAAAATATCGACCGCTTTATCAGCCGCGGGCAGCCGGAAACACATCTCTTGACCGCTACGATATGGTGCTGCTCGCTGATGAGAAGATGAGGAGAGCAACACAGGAAGAAGTCCAGACCGACTCACTCCCTAATGGCGCGAAGCGCTATCAACTCGCACCTCTTTATTCCGATGGAGCCTCATCAGAACCGCAAGAGTTCGAGTTTCAAGGAAAGAAATACTTGCCGCGCAGTGACACCCACTGGAAAACCCCCCCGGTTCCAGGATTGATGCGACTTGCATTCGCCAACCGTATCGAAGTGATGGGTTCGGTAATCCGATACCGTAGATTTTCTGATGATTTTCCTGTGATCCCTATTGGTGACCGATGGGAGTCAATGCAGATTGGTATTCAGCGTGTTTACGTCGTTCAAACTGCCGCAAGCGTCATCGAACGCTGCCTCCTTATGACCACCGACCCCGGTGACCTGGTGCTTGACCCAACGTGTGGCAGCGGCACCACGGCCTATGTCTCCGAGCAGTGGGGGCGGCGCTGGATCACCTGTGACACCAGCCGCGTTGCCCTGGCATTGGCCCGCACGCGCCTGATGGCCGCGAAATACCCCTACTACCTGCTGGCTGACTCGCCCGAGGGGATCAAAAAAGAAACGGAACTAACCGGAAAAAGGCCGCCCGAATACAAGACTGAAGGCGACATCCGAAAAGGTTTTGTCTACAGGCGGGTGCCGCATGTCACGCTCAAATCCATTGCCAACAACCCGGATATCAAAGAAGGGATGACGCGCCAACAGATAGACGCCGCCATCGCCCGCCACGCCGATACCGAGACGCTTTACGACCAGCCCTACGAGGACAACAAGCGCGTGCGGGTCTGCGGGCCGTTCTCGGTGGAAAGCCTGTCGCCGCATAGAACAGTGGATCGTGGACAGTGTTCAGTGGACAGTGAGCAGAAAACTGACCACTGGCCACGATCCACTAATCACTACTCCGACTTCGCCACGATGATTTTGGACAATCTCAAAAAGGCGGGCGTGCAGAACACCCGCAAGAACGAGCGGCTGAAGTTTGACCGACTTGATTCCTACGCAGGGGTATGGCTGCACGCATCGGGTGAATACACCGAAAGTGGCACGGGCGTCTCGCCCGAGGAAGACACGGGCAAGATGCCCGTGCCACCCAAAACCCGCCGCGTGGCGGTCTCTATCGGCCCCGAGCATGGCACCGTTGGCCCGCAGCAGGTGAAGGAAGCGGCCAAGGAAGCGGTGCAAGGCGTCGGCTTCGACATGCTGATTGTCTGCGGTTTCGCCTTTGATCCGCACGTCACCGAAGAGGCGAAACGCTACGGCAATCTGACCGTACTACCGGCCAATATGAATCCCGATCTGGCGATGGGAGACGAACTGCTCAAGAAGACTGGCGCGGGGAATCTGTTCATGGTCTTCGGTGAGCCGGACGTGGAGATACGTTCTGTAGGGGCGGGCCTTGTGCCCGCCCAGATCATTGTCGAAATCAAGGGGCTGGATGTCTATGATCCCACTACCGGACAAATTCGCAATTCGTCCACCGATGACATTGCCTGCTGGTTCATCGACACCGACTACAACGGCGAGAGCTTCTTCGTGCGCCACGCCTACTTCACGGGCGCCGCGAAAGATGGGGATGGCCCCTACGATAAGCTCAAACGTGCGCTACGGGCAGAGATTGACGAAGCGGCATGGAACAGTCTCTACAGCACAGTGAGCCGGCCGTTCGACAAGCCCAAATCGGGCAAGATCGCCGTAAAGGTCATCAACCATTATGGGGATGAGGTGTTGAAGGTATTTGAAGGTTGAAGCGCGCGGGCGCAAAGCACTCACCCCCCCCCTCTTTCTACCCCCTATCCCAATACTGTTCACTTATCCGTTCGTGGTGAGATTGTCGGGCGCGGAGCACGCACCTCCCCCGATCCACCCTCCCAGCACCCTCCACACAACACGCAGGCCGCCCTCTTGCGTTTCCAGTCGCCAGACGCTACTGTAACGGCCAATCTAGGCCATGATTTCCAGAGGATGCGGGGGATCGCGCAGACGTGAGGATGAAACACCACTCAACAAACGATATGAGAATCGCGGACGCCTTTTCTCCATCGGAGCAGGCGGTCGTCCATCCGGGCGTGAGACGCCCAACAGGCCAATCTGAAGCCCCTGCGGAATCTGCCCGCAGCTCCCGTCATCTCCTGTGGATACCGTACCTCTTCAGCCTGCTTCTCCTTGCCTGTCAGGGCGCGGGGCCGTCGGTCAAAACACTTCCGCCGCTTGTGCCTTCTTCGCCCGATCCCCGAAACATGCACTTTTCCCCCCTTGTGTTTCATCCGCCGGAGCCGCAGCGCGTTGTCCTTTCAAATGGCATGACCCTCTTTTTGATGGAAGAGCACGAGCTTCCCTTGATCCACCTGGAAGCAATCGTGCGCACCGGCAGCATTTACGATCCGCCCCACCAGATCGGTCTTGCGGGACTTGCGGGGGTTGTGATGCGCACGGGCGGAACGGCCACGCGCAGCGGAGATGAGATCGACCGCTGGGTGGATCAGGTGGCGGCGGAGCTGTCGGTGGGCATCGGCCTGGATGCGGGCGGATTATCGCTCAACCTCCTGAAGAAAGATTTTGACTCCGGATTGACCCTGTTGGCCGAGATCATTCGGCACCCCGCGTTTGCGGAAGAAAAGCTGGAAGTGGCCAAAAACAATGCGCTGGAGGCGATCCGGCGGCGGAATGACCGCCCCGCCGCCATTGCAGGCCGCTGGTTTAACAAACAGGTCTACGGCAGAGAACACCCCTATGCGCGAGAGTCCACCGAAGCGACTCTCCAGGCCATCCATCGTGAAGATCTGGTGGCGTTCCATCAAAAATACTTTGCGCCCAATCAGGTGATGATGGGTGTGACGGGTGATTTTGATGCAGCAGAGATGATCCGCAAAATTGAGGCGGCCTTTTCGGGCTGGGAGCAGAAGCCGATCGAGCTTCCGGCGGTTGAGCCTGCCGTCGAACGTGCGGGGGGGGTCTATCGGGTCTCCAAACCCATTTCGCAGACGCAGATTCGCATCGGGCATCTGGGTATTCGTCAGGACAATCCCGATTTTTTTGCCCTGTCGATCCTGGACGACATTCTGGGCGCGGGTGGTTTTAGCAGCCGCTTATTCAGCGATATCCGAACGCGGCAGGGGCTGGCCTATTCCGTCGGCAGTTTCTTTCGCCCCGGCAATTTTGAGCGGGGCGTCTTTGTGGCCTATGGCGAGACACGCAGCGACGCCACCGAACAGACGATTTCGGCCATTCTCGCGCATCTCCAAAAAATCCGGGAGGAGCCGGTTTTGGAAGAAGAGTTACAGCGCGCCCAGGAGGCCTTTTTAAATGCCTTTATCTTTTCCTTCGCAAGCCCCGCACAAATCGTGAGTCGTCGGATGTCTCTGGAATATTACGGGCTTCCCCCCGATTTTCTGGAGCAATACCGCGATAACGTCGCCCGTGTGACGCGCGAGGATATTCTGCGCGTGGCGCGGAAATACCTGCACCCTGAACAGATGGTGATCCTGGCGGTCGGCGACGAGACGAAGTTTTCCCTGGCTGCATTCGGGCCGGTGCAGCCGATCGTCCTTTCCCCCTAGTGTTCAGGGGAGGAATCCCCTCCTTCACAAGGAGGGGCAAGGGGAGGTAGAGCGGTGTGATTGGAACAAGCGACACGCGCTCTTTGCGCGCCCGTGTTCAGCGCATTGTTGGGCAAAAAGTTATTTTTCGATTCTGCTGCAAAACCCTATGAATGCTTCGACTAGGCTCAGCATGAACGGAAAAACTCAAATTATTTCAAGCACTTCTCCGTTCGTCCTGAGGCTCTCGAAGGATGAACGGAGGGTTTTGCAGCAGAATCATTTTTTCAAGGCTTGACCCCAAGTTTTCCAGACAAGGGCTGGCCTGAAGGCGGATGAGCCTGTTCCCTACTCTACCCAAGTTTTCCGCGTACACAGACAAAGAGGCGTCGCCGTCTTACGGCGAATGCTCTAGCGTAAAATCCACAGTCATAACCTGTCCGACGCCAACCATTATTTGCTTGCGTTGAGACTGGTACCCATCGGCAAACACAGAGATATCATATGTACCTGGGGGAAGCCCCCACACGTACCGCCCATCACCATTAGTGAGGATGGCAATCTCAGGCACGGCAACATCCAACGATTCTACCGGAACGCGTGCACCCTCAATCGGGAGACCCCCCAGACTCGTGACCTGCCCGACGACCCCTTCTGTGATATCCGAAGTTGCGCCAGTTCCATTCGGATCATCACTCCCCACAGATACGTCTCCTGTGGGCACACCCTGACTCCCACAGCCCCCGACCCCAAATCCTAAAAAAACAATGACAATCAGATAAATTAACCGGTGAATAAGAGACCTCATTCGCCTCCCCCTGTATTATTTTTCCATGCTTTTAAATTGTTAAAAACGGCTTTTGTGATACGCGTTCCATGATTAAGGGTGTCATGGGGATAGCTACCATGGAGTGTGTGTGCGTGAATAGCCATTACACAAGCGCCATCCGCACAAAAAGGGCTGCCAGGTGGACGATCCTGCCATATGGGCCCACCACTCATCCCACCGATGGTATCGTTGTAGTAAAAAACTTGTCGCGCTTGGGTAAGACGGATTTCATCAAAGCTCCACCACTGTGTTAACGGCTTATCACCTGGATACCCCGCTCAGCATTGATGAAAGCCCCGTCAGATCGTCATCCTGCCACCAGTATCCAAACCAACCGGTGGTGTTGCCAATCGCACAGTTCAATTTAATACTCCCATAGTCAAATCGTTCATCACGCTTATTGGTCCATCCAGTCACGGAGTAAAGCCGTATGGAACGGCATGATCCAAAGGTGGCATCGGTACCGTTGTACCCCGGCCATATCTTAACGTTTGTACGCCAGGTCCCGCTGGAACCTCCTGTGTGGACACAATGACCTGCAGTTGCCACAATATCAGGGCCATATAGCCAACCCGTGCATCGACCACCATTGAAGGTGATGAGCACGACTGCCCGCGCTGGATACGTCGTGGTATACACACGAACACGAGAATCGAACCCCCCGATAATCAGTTCGTTATCAATCCCACTGGTTACCGATTCTAATTCCAAGAGACTCTTAATGTCCGGATTTTCTTTTGGTGGTTCGGTGTCCGGTTCCCCTGTTCCCTCGAATGGCGATTCTCCCTGAGGTCCTGTTGAGTCTTCTATTGTCACAAGGATAATTGAACCATCACTGGACACCGGAGTGTGAAAACCCTTCGCATATGCGTCCGTGGGACCAATGACCCCAATCACCACCGCAAACACCACGGCCAACATATGAGCATCTATCCACATTTTTTTAGGCACTGAACACCTCCTCAACTTGGCTGCTGGGTCATCTCGACAGCATGTGATATACGTCATTTTAAGCCACGCCCGCGGCTGCCCAACCCACCGTCCACCGCGCCGGGACAACCCGTGATTAGCCCATCGGGGGACACTACTGCATGGTTTT
>CAZQIT010000193.1:0-7166 GCA_964592995.1 uncultured Nitrospirota bacterium
CAGTAAAACATACACATATCCCGTTCACCCTGAGCTTGTCGAAGGGTGAGCTATTTCAATGGGTTCCGTTCATAGTTCGACAAGCTCACCACGAACGGTGTGTGTACAGATTGATGAAACGCTATACTAGTGTTTAATTGCATAAATAAGTGATTGTATTCTGTTCCTTGGTTCCAATCCCACCACTACCTCCCCTTGCCCCTCCTTGTAAAGGAGGGGATTCCTCCCCTTTACAAGGGGAGGTGAGGAGGGGTAGAAAGTATCGAAAACTTTTGCAATTAAACACTAGCGAGGCCACTCCAGGTGGGGATGGGTTTAACCATGAACACGACGCTTCCTCACCTTCGCAATCTCTATCTTCAAAAACAGCATGAAATCCGCGCCCATCATGAAAGTGGGGGCACGGGTCTTCAGGTGGTGACAGCACTTTCCGATCTGGCCGATGATCTGTTATCACGCTGTATGCAGGCAGAAGCTGCGTCTGCGCCTTCGGTATGGGGCGGCGCACTGGTAGCGATTGGCGGCTATGGACGCCGGGAACTCTCCCCCTATTCTGATATCGACCTCATGTTTCTCTTCCCTGACGATCGGGCCGAAGAGACAAAACGGCTGGCCAGTCGTCTGTTGTGTCTGATGTGGGATTTGGGCTATACGGTGGGGCACAGCGTCCGAAGTGTGGATGATTGCATCGCCACCGGGCGGGAAGATGTCGTGATTGCCACCTCCCTCCTGGAGTCCCGGTTGCTGATCGGAAATCGCGTCCTGTTCGATCGCTTCTCTCACCGTTTCCTTCGGCAGGTGGTCTATGGGGAGAATTTCCGTTGCGCACTTCAGAAAAACAGGGAGGCGGTCCGGTCTGAGCATGGCACCACGCCAGACCTCCTTTCGCCGAATGTCAAACAAAGTCCGGGGGGATTGCGCGATTTACATGCGGTCAAATGGATGGCCCGGGTGCGCTACGGAACGGGGGCTTTCGCGCATTTGCACGAGCGAGGGATTCTCTCAAACAGGGCCTATGCCAGCCTGACCTTCGGCCAGAATTTTTTATGGCGCATCCGAAACCAGCTTCACTTTATAGCCGGAAAGGCCTCCGATCATCTCACGATTGAACTTCAGCATGATCTGTCCACCGCCTTCCATTTTGAAAATCGCCGTGAACTGATGCGTCAATACTATCTTCACACCGGCTCTATTCTGGAGGTTTCGCAACAATTTTATCGTCGGGCGCGGACGCAGAACCGGTGGCAAAAATGGCGACTCGCCTGGCAAACCCAGACGGTGGCGCCCGGCTTTCGTATCAGTCCGGAGGAGATCAGCATTTCTTTCAAAGATGGCAGCCCGGTCCATCGAAAGCCTCATCTTCAGGATTTTTTCAAGGAAGATGCACGGGTCTTCCATCTCTTCCTCCTGGCCCAGCAACATGACGTTCGGATTGCCGATTCCGTACTGGAGGCGGTGCAGCATTGGGCCGACGAGACGCAACACCTTCCGCCATCCCCCGACGCATGTACCCAGTTTCAGCAGCTCCTCTCGGAGCCTGGACGGATTGCGAAAACACTGCGGGTGATGCACCGGACGCATCTCTTGTGGAAGATCATTCCGGCTTTCTGCCGCGTCCAACATCTGGTGCAGGAGAGTCCCTCCCATGCTTACACGATTGACGAACATGCCTTCCGCGCCGTTGAGGAGGCGGAGTCCCTGTTAAACGAGCCGGGGCCGCTTCGGGAGATTTATCTGGGGATTCGGCGCAAAGAGTTGCTGCATCTGGCCTTGTTGCTACACGACATTGGAAAAGGCGCGGGAGAAGACCACAGCCTGCTCGGTGCCCAACTTGCCGATGCAGCGGCGCGGCTTTTGGGCTATGACGAAGCGGATCGAGCGCTGCTGACCTTTCTGGTGCGCCGCCACCTGATCCTCTCCGAGGTGGCTTTTTATCGTGATTTTTCAAACGAACCGGTCCTCTTCCAATTTGTCAGGGAAGTCGCACAACCGGAAGTGCTCCACCATTTGCTGATTCTGACCTGTGCCGATATTCGCGCCGTCGGACCGGGAACTTGGACGAATTGGAAAGGCGATCTCATCCTGAAACTCTATCGGGAGGCGCTGGCCCTGCTGACCGGCGATGCGCCGCAGCCGCGCCAGACGGTGGAAGCGATTCTGACGCAGCTTCGATCCAAAGTCCTGGGAGAATATCCACTGATCTGGCTGGATGAAGTGCTCCCGGCGCTGACCCACAGATACCTCCTGGCCACCCCACTTGAAAAGATGGTGGGCGATTTGTCGGCCCTCTTCCGCCTCCTCGTCGAACCGGTACAACTGGTGGGATGCGACCTGCCGGAGACGGGGCTGGTGGAATATACGCTGTATGCCCACGACAACGCGACGCCGGGGCTGTTTTCAAAAATGACCGGTGTGCTGGCCGCCTGGGGATTCCAGATCATTTCGGCTACGGTTGCGACACATGCCAATGGAATGGTCGTGGACCGATTCCAGGTCATTGATCCGGATGGCATCCACGCCGCAGATCGGATAACCCCCCTTTTCAGGGATGTTCAGGCGGTGCTGACCGGACAGGAGACGGTGGAGGGCCTGATGCTGAAGCGCCGCCGCTTCAATCTAAAGGGGGCAAAGGGTGGGGACCGGTCCGTTCAAGTGGCCCTGGATAATGAAAGTTCACACCAGTTTACCGTGATGGATGTCTTTGCGCCGGATCGCAGGGGGCTGCTCTATATCATCGCCAGCACCCTGTTTGACCTGGGGCTGTTGGTGCATGCCGCCAGGATCACCACCCACATTGATCAGATCGTGGATGTTTTTTATGTGCTGGACGCACACCAGGATAAGGTGATTGGCGCGGGAGAGATTCTGCGGATTAAAGAGGCCTTGACGCACCGCATTGAGGCGGCGCTGCAATGTGACACCGGAGCGACCCTCCCATGAACATGACGGAACATTCGAAGCGGTCACGGTTTGTCCTGCCCGTCATCCTTTTTTTGTGTACCGTACTGACGACGCTGCTGGCGGGTGCCTATCAGGAGGGGGGAGACCCCTTTCGGCATCCACGCGATTTGATAAAAGGGGTCCCCTTTTCCTTCACGCTCATGACGATTCTGTTTGTGCATGAGATGGGGCACTATCTCATGTCAAAACGATACGGCGTGCGCACGACACTTCCCTATTTCATCCCCGGTCCGTGGCCGCCGTTTGGCCTGATTGGGACATTCGGCGCTTTTATCCGGATGAAAACACCCATTTTAAGAAAGAACGCCCTGCTGGATATTGGCGCGGCCGGACCCATTGCGGGTTTTGTGGTTGCCGTGCTGGCGGTGTGCATCGGACTGCACACCTCGAAAATCGTGAAGATGGAAGAGAGCGGCGCCTTGTTACATCTGGGAGACCCCCTGATATTTTCGTGGCTCTCACATCTTTTGGGGAAAACCCCGCCGGAAGGCTATGACATTATCCTCAATTCGGTCGGGTTTGCGGGTTGGATCGGTTTTTTTGTGACCTCGCTGAATCTGCTTCCCATCGGTCAACTGGATGGAGGGCATATCGCCTACGCCCTGCTGGGGGAGAAACAGAAATACGTGTCAGTGGGCATGGTTTTTGTGTTGCTTGTTTTTGGCCTGCAGGGATGGCATGGCTGGTATGTGTGGGCCATTCTGTCGGTGCTGCTGGGGGTGCGGCATCCCCCGATCCTGGATGAAGAGGCCCCGCTGGACCTCAAACATCGGCTGGTGGGCTGGGTCTCGCTGCTCCTTTTCGTACTCACCTTCATCCCCGTGCCATTCAAGATCGGATCGTAGCCTCCGGGCCAAAGAAGAAGGGGGACGAGGGGATATCAGCATGTTGACGCGCATCCAGATTCGCAACTTCAAATGCCTTGACGACGTGGATATTGAACTGGGCAGATCGGTTGTCTTGATCGGCCCCAACAATTCCGGCAAGACGACGGCGTTGCAGGCCCTTGCCTTGTGGGATGTGGGCCTCCGTGCGTGGAATGCGCGAGAGGAAAAGTCTTCGCCCAAAAAACGTCCCGGAGTTGCCATCAACCTCAGGGATCTGATCTCAACGCCAGTACCCGAGGCAAAGTTGTTATGGCATGGGTTGCACGTTCGACGCGCCAAACCAAAGGGGCCAGAATCTGGCACGCAAAACATCCGCGTTGAGATTTCTCTGGCTGGAGTGACTGGAGGCAAGGAGTGGCATTGCGGTTTGGAGTTCGATTTTACGGGCGACGAATCCTTTGTTTGTCGCCCCTTGCGCTTGCCAGAATCCGAGAATGTTCCAGTAACCCAAGCAAAGTTTTCCGAGATTCCAGTCGAAGCGTCAAGCACCCGGTTCGCCTTCCTTCCTCCCATGTCTGGTTTGGTCGCAGAGGAACCCCTGCTTCAGTCCGGGCGTATCAAGGTACTGATGGGACAGGGACAGACCGCGCAGGTATTGCGTAACCTTTGCTACCAGATTGTGGAAAATGACCGAGAAAGTAATCGCAACGATTGGAATAAAATCACGTCACAAATTAAAGAACTATTCGGTGCAAAAATATCGGAACCGGTCTTTCTCCCTGACCGGGGAGAGATCACCCTCGCATACGAGGAAAAGAGCCTGCGGCTTGACATCTCATCTTCCGGTCGTGGCCTCCAGCAAACACTTTTATTGCTCGCCCACCTCTATTCCAACCCCGGGGCCGTGCTGCTCTTAGACGAGCCGGATGCCCATCTGGAAATACTACGCCAACGCGAAACCTACAACCTCCTGATCCATGTTGCTGAACAGCAAGGCTCGCAGATCATCGCTGCCAGCCATTCAGAAATCGTATTGGAGGAGGCTGCAGGCCGGGATGTGGTTATCGCCTTTGTTGGCAAACCACACCGTATTGACGATCGTAGTGCCCAAGTTTTGAAGGCACTGCGGGACATCGGTTGGGGACAGTATTACTAGGCGGAAGAAAAAGGTTGGGTGCTCTATTTGGAAGGCTCCACCGACCTTTTGATTCTCCAAGCATTTGCCAAGTCACTGGATCACGCTGCGCAGCAATATCTTGCCCGCCCGTTTGTGAAAGACGTCGTCAATCAGCCCCAGCAAGCCCGTGCTCATTTCCACGGATTGCATTATGCCAAGAATGATCTGGTGGGCATCGCCATCTTCGACCGTCTCGACCGCGAGCTTCAATCTGCCAAGGGGCTAACCGAGATCATGTGGCGTCGCAGGGAGATCGAAAACTACTTCTGCACCGAAGATGTCCTGCTTGCCTACGCCAGACACGACTGGACCAATGATCTGTTCGAGAGATCTGAAGGTGAGAGTCAGCACCGTGAGCAGGCGATGCGCGGGGCCATCGTGGAAGTGACGAAACTTCTTGAGATAGATGATCTTGATCCATGGTCTCCTGATGTGAAAGCGAGCGATCATGTTCTTGATCGGGTTTTCAAACTTTACTTCAAAAAGTTGGCTCTTCCACTGCAGTTACGAAAATCTGTATATCATATCCTTGCTGGCCTGGTGCCGAAGGAAAAACTGGATGCGGAGGTCGCAGAGAAGCTGGACGCCATTGTCGCGGTGGCCAAAAAAGCAAAACCGAGAACGGCGTAATCAGAGGCGCGATATGTCACTGAGCCAGCGACATCAACCTTCCGGCTTGAACAGTCGGTTTGCCTTTGAAGCGCTTTCGTTTGATGAATATATTGCGCAAAGTCGGCAGATTATCGCCCGGGTGCGCACCGACCTGACGGCGCAAAACCGTGAATACATTATTGAAGGGAACGCCCCCTTCGCCCTGACGCCGTCTGTATCCGAAACAACCTTCTCAGCCACACCGCGCCGAGGTGTTCTATTGGCGCATGGATTGACCGACTCGCCCTACACAATGCGCGCTTTGGGCCGGTTTTTCCAGGAACGTGGTTTTTGGGTGAAGGCGATTCTCCTACCCGGTCACGGGACACGCCCCGGTGATCTTTTGGAAGTCACTTGGCAGGAGTGGGCGAGGGCCATCCAATTTGGCGTGGATGCCTTGGTCAAAGAGGTGGATGCGGTCCATCTGGCCGGTTTCTCAACGGGCGGCGCGCTGAGTCTTTATCAGGCGCTTCGGGATCAGCGGGTGAAGGGGCTGTATCTCTTCTCCCCCGCCGTGGCGGTCTCCCCCCTGGGGCCACTGGCCAATTGGCACAAACTCTACAGTTGGGCCTTCTCCGCCGGGGAGTGGATGAGCGTGCGAGAGGACGAGGATATTTTTAAATATGAGTCGTTTCCCTTTAATGCAGGCGACCAGGTCTATCTGTTGACGCGGGAGATTGGCCGTCTTCTTGCGGATCGAAAGATGACCCTGCCCGTCTTTATCGCCGCCAGCGAGGAGGATTCCACCGTCCGCACTGCGGCCACGCTCCGCTTCTTTGAACAGGTAGCGCATCCATCAAAACAGATGGTGCTGTATGGCGCAGGCACGTCACCCCTTCCGGTCCAAGTCGAACGAATCAATAGTGTTCTGTCCAGGCAGCATATCCTCAGTTTCGCACACACGGCCATTGTGACACCACCGGACGATCCTCACTATGGCGCGCAGGGCTGTTATGCCAGTTGCGGCCACTATTTTGGGAATGCGGAAAAATATCGTCTTTGCAAAAACAGGCAGGAAGACTTTTTGGGTGAAGTCAGTCGTGAAAATCTCAAAAAAGGGATTGTTCGGCGGCTGACTTACAATCCGCATTATGATTCCCTGATGGCCAGCCTGACGGCATACATTCCATCATTGTAAATAGAGGGGGAATACGAATTGGATTTCTGATCCGCAGGGATAGCATTTTAAGGCTTGGACTGAATCTGCTGGCGGGCCTGTTTCATCTGGAACAACGTCTGGCGCGCGGCGTCCAGGGCTTTTCGTTGCCTCTTTTGCTCACCATGAGAAATGGCCTCGTCCACGGATTGGAGCGCCCGGCCTAAGGATGCCAGCGCGGCCTTTTTTTGCGTTTTGGGCAGAGCACTCGCCCGCACCTGATCATGCAGTTGTACCACGCTCTCCCGCAGACCCTTCCCCTGTTGGATAATTTCAGCGGTATGACCGTGCATACCGTGCCGCACCATCTCCTCAGACAGACGATAGACTGCGTCCGCACCCTGCAACAGAGATTGCGGCCCGCCCACTTCGGCAAAAAGTGGAGAGACCCACA
>CAZQIT010000194.1:0-2660 GCA_964592995.1 uncultured Nitrospirota bacterium
TCCCGTCCCAGCCCTTCATCGCCAGCAGGCCCATCCCCAGGGCCGGAAGGAGAAAGCCGCTGGCCTCCCAACTCAGATAGGTCACCCCAAAAAGCGCCGTCGCGCCATACAGATATCCGGCCCTGATCCGTTCGGATTCGACCGCCCGATAAAACAGCCAGGCCGTGGCCAGGGCGGCCAGTTGGCATTGTTGAGGATAAAAGGCATTCTGTGCCCAGATAATGGACCAAGGTGAACAGGCATAGAGGAGTGCCGCAAGGAATCCCACCCGCCGACAGAACAGCGTCATGCCAAAGTGCGCAATCAGCGGGATAACGGCCGTTCCAAAAAGCAGCGCGGGGATGCGGACGGCCAGATCGTCCTGACCGAATAACAGCATGGAGAGGGCCACCGGCCAGGGCAGGAGTTCATAGGTCGCCAGGAGCTTCGGGAGCGATCCGATGAGTTTGTAAGGATAGCCCGTCGAAAGAATTGTCTTCGCGTACTGGACGATGGCGACTTCGTCATGGGTGAGCGAGTGGGCTGAAAGATCTGAAAACCGCAACCAGAATCCGACCAAAGTGAGCAGCAGGATACCCACCGGAAATCCATAGGCAGAGACCCCGCGACATGGAGGGTGAGGGACCCGCTGTAAGATCGGGTCTGTCGGCGGTGCCCCGGCCCCGATCTCTGGCCTTGGGGGTCTTCTCCTGCGCAGCGCGGCTTCCAGCAGGAGGCCCAGCTTGCACAGGAGCAGGATGAGGAGGGAAGCGTAGACCCACCGGCGTTGAAAAGGATAATTGGGATCGTATCGGACATCCCAACTGAGCAGAAAAATGAAGAGCGCAAAGAGCAGGGAGGGAAGGTGCATCGCGGCAGAGAGGGACAATGCCTGATTCTGCGTAAGCTGCAGCAGGGCCTGAAGCCATCGTCCCTCCAAAAACCAGAGGCCCAGCAGAATCAGCGTGGACAGCGCCATCGCCAGCGTCATCCTGCCCACCGCTTTGGCCTGATCGTGTAAGGGGAGCGAGATGCGACGCGGGGTTTTGGCTAGGAGGCCCAGGGGTGTGGCAGAATCGTCAGCCAGCACCAACGCGGTCATCTGTTGGCGTAAATCTGGAGAGGCGCTTTCCATCTCGGTGCGCATCACCCTCCAACGGGCATCCGTTTTAACAAAGGGGGTGACGGTTTCTCCCCGCAGCAGATATCCATCCAGCAGCAGGCCGGGAGTGGTCCGGTCACCCTGTACACCCACCCCCACGACGTTGCGCCCGTCCGCAAGCAGGGGGGTGACGTCATAGATGTCCATTTCCTTTTCCTTTTGGGATTTCTGGCGCTCAGCCACTCGGACGCCGTTGAACGAGAGGGTATATCCCTGGTTTGATGCGATCCGAATCCAGGCTGCCCGGACGTCCGGAGGCAGTTCCACCGATCTCTCGAAGTAGACGTTTCGGGTCCCTATTGCCGGATGCCCAATCCACTGGCCCTGCGGCGGCTGCATCGTCATCTCCGGAGGAATCTCCACCTTCGATGCGTCCTCCGGCGGCACCGGCCCGATCAGATTGACTGCAGACCAGCGCGTGATGTCAAAACCTTCCGAATACCAGCGCTGATCGCCGATGCGAGGCTCGTACGCCGCCACTTTCCATGAAGTGTCCGAGACCCAGTTCCTGCGTCGTCCGCCGCGATCCAGAACGCTTCCCTGAACGGCCAGTTGAGCGGGACCAGGATAGCTTTTCCGCACCACATGGATAGCGATGGCGTTCTTCCCCTGTTTAAGCAGGGGGGTCAGATCATGGATGCCAGCCACGTTCAGGCCCACGTAGGTCTGCGTTTTGACCAGCCGTCCGTTGACATAAAGGCTGTAATTGTCCGAGGCGGTCACCTGAATCCAGGCCGATGTGATTTCTTCCGAAATGGGGTAGTCACGTCGAAAGTAGCCTTGGGGCGCCCCTTCCTCCGTGGGGGTCATCCACTGGGCGCCCTCAAACGAAAGGGGATAAAGCGGAGGGGTCCGCCCGTTGAAGGTCTGGAAACTCCAATAGCCCTGCAGCAGGCCGTAGAAGATGACCAGGAGAAAACCACCCAGAATGCGGGGGAGATGGGGCTTGTTTTGTGGGTGTGGGTCCATCATGCCCCGGTTAAACTCATGAAGGCGCGGGCGTTCTGATCTTTGTCCATTGCCAAGGAACGTCGATAGAATTCCCTAGCTCGTTTCGGGTCTTGTAACTTCTGGTAACAGTCCCCCAGATTGGCATAGGCGTTTGCGTTCAGCATCCGATGGGAGGACCCCGAAAGGAAATACAGGTTTTCTGAAATCGCATCTGAATAGGCGCCCAAATCGAAGAAGGCCTTGGCCCGGTAATAACGGAACGTCACTTGATTCAGATGGACCGTGAGGGCTTTTTCCCATGCCAGTATGGCGGGGGCCAGATGGCCCTTCTTATAGGCCTGCAGACCGATTTTGTCATAGAGTCCTTCGAGGGAATCTTCGACGACGTGCCGCATCCCCCCTGCGCTGATTTGCATGGCCCGCTGATATTCAAACGCGGCCTCCCGAATCTTCCCCCTGTTTTCAAGGAGTGCCCCTTGGTAGAGGTGGTACTCTGACTGATTCTTCTGATTCAAGGCAGTGTAGGTGGCGCCTAGGCTCAGGTGATAAGGCAGGCTGTATGACAGTC
>CAZQIT010000195.1:0-7753 GCA_964592995.1 uncultured Nitrospirota bacterium
GCCTGGGACAAAGAGCTTATGGATTGGCCTACAACGTCTGGATGACATTGCTGAGTCATGGACGGTAGCTGTTTCCATGTATGCTCCCCACCTCTTGTCCCATACTACCGTGTCCAGCACAGATTATGGGTAAGAGATAGCCTTATACAAGGAGGGGGAGGGGAGGTCGTGGTGGGATTGGAGCCGACATTAACGGATTCCGACCGGCCCCTTCTTTCGGTGCGCCAGGGCAACCATCAGGATTTCGATGGCGGCGGGCGTGACCCCCGAAATGCGAGAGGCTTGGCCCAGGGAACGGGGCTGGACTTTCTTTAGCTTTTCAAGCACTTCTCCCGAAAGACCGGGAATTTTGTCGTAGGAGAGTGACGGCGGGATCGTCTTCTCTTCCATCTGTTTGAAGCGGGCAACTTGACCCTGCTCCCGCTGAATGTAGCCCTCGTATTTGATTTGTACCTCAATCTCATCGGAGAGGTCGGAGGCCACGGCATCCGGAATCCAGCGCGTCAGTTGTGCGCAGGTCACCTGAGGCCGCTTTAGAATTTGCGCCAGAGACGCTGTGGGGGCCACGCCGCAAATCCCTTCCGACTCCAGAGTCTGGATGCCGCCCGGAATCATCCGAATCTGCGTCTCCGAAAGCCACTGCTTGCACGTTGCAATTTTTTCCTGTTTGGCGCGATAGCGCCGATACCGCGCTTCGGACAGCAGCCCTGCACGATACCCTTTTTCGGTCAGACGCAGGTCGGCGTTATCGTGACGCAAAAGCAGACGATACTCGGCGCGCGAGGTGAACATTCGGTACGGCTCTTCGGTGCCCCGCGTGACCAGATCGTCAATCAGCACGCCGATGTAGGCCTCCGAACGAGAAAGAATCAGGGGGGCCTGTTCTCGGAGCTTCAGGACGGCATTGATTCCGGCCATGATTCCCTGGGCCGCCGCCTCTTCATAGCCGGAGGTGCCGTTGATCTGACCGGCGTGATAGAGACCCGAAACCGGTTTCGTCTCCAGCGTGGCCTGAAGCTGGACCGGCGGGACATAGTCATACTCAATGGCATAGCCGGGCCGCAGCATTTCCACTTTTTCAAGCCCCGGAATCGTGCGCACCCACAAAAGCTGCACCGCCTCCGGCAGACTGGTGGAGATGCCGTTGGGATAGATGACCGGACTGTTACGGCCCTCTGGCTCCAGAAATACCTGATGACGCGAATGCTGCGGAAATTTGACCACCTTGTCTTCGATGGAGGGACAATAGCGCGGTCCGACGCCCGTGATCACGCCGGAATAAAGGGGCGATTCCGAAAGATGGGCGCGAATCACATCGTGTGTTTGGTCGTTGGTATAGGTGAGGTAGCACGGCAGTTGATCGACCGTGAGTTGTTCCGTCGAATAAGAGAAGGGGAGTGGCGGTTCATCGCCGTATTGCGGGGCCAGACGGGAGAAGTCGATGGAGGCCGCCAAAAGACGCGGAGGGGTACCGGTTTTCAGCCGTCCCAGGGTAAAACCCAGGCGAATCAGGCTTTGTGACGCAGCCTCCGCCGGTTTCTCGCCAATCCGTCCTGCAGGAAACCGTTTCGGCCCGATATGGATCAGGCCGCGCAGGAAGGTGCCGGTGGTCAAAATCACCGCACGGGCCGCCACCCGTTCATCCCCGCTCAACCGGATGCCGACGACACGCCCTTCTTCAACAAGCAGCTCTTCCAGCATCCCCTCCCGCACCGTCAGATGGGGCTGGTTCAAAAGTGCCGAGGTCATGGCCTGCCGATAGACCTCGCGGTCGGCCTGCGCCCGCAGGGCGCGCACTGCGGGGCCTTTGCTCATGTTGAGCATCCGAAACTGGATGCCCGCCCGGTCAATCGCGCGACCCATCTCCCCCCCCAGGGCGTCAATCTCCCGCACCAAGTGTCCTTTGGCGATGCCGCCAATGGCCGGGTTGCACGACATCTGGCCAATGTTGGTCAGCTCCAGTGTCACCAGAAGGGTCTCGGCACCCATGCGGGCGGCGGCCAATGCCGCCTCACAGCCGGCATGTCCGGCGCCCACTACAATAATATCAAAGGAAGAAGTCACGCTTGAGGGTTCACCGTAGAGACGCCTAAGTCCGTAATCCATTCCCGCACGTTTTTTGCGATGTTGCCAATAGAGGAGTGCGACCCCTGCGACCCCTGCGAGGGGTGCGAGAGGTGCGAGAGGGCTGAAATGGCGGCGACGCCATCGGCGCCTGCCGCCATGATCTTTGGTAGATGGTGTCGCTGGATGCCGCCAATGGCGTAAAGGGGGATCCCCACCTGGCATTTCACCTGTGCAATTGCTGCAATCCCGACCGGCCCTCCAGAGCGGTTTACCTTGGTGCGGGTCTCAAAGATCGGGCCAAAACCGATGTAATCGGCACCGTCGTGTTCGGCGCGCAGCGCCTCTTCCACCCCATGCGTGGAGACCCCCACAATCGCCCCATTGCCCAGAATCGCGCGCGCCACCCAGACCGGAAGGTCGTCCTGTCCCAGATGCACCCCGTCCGCCCCCACGGCCAGGGCCAAATCAACCTGATCGTTGACGATCAGCACCACTCCCTGTTTGGCGGTGATCTCCCGCAGTTGCTTTGCGGTCTGATACATCTCCCGCCGCGATGCGTTTTTGTCCCGATATTGCACAAAGCGTGCGCCCCCGTCCATGGCCTGCATCACCGCATCCACGACGGCATCCGCCGCATTGTGGGACGACGGATCAGGATGCGTCACAAAGCATAGGGGAAACGGCTGGAAGGGAGCGTGGGAGGCGACCCTCATGCGGAGCGCTCTGCAAGGTAATTTGTGGCATACTGGCCTTTGACAAACATCGTCTCTTCAAAGGTGCGGCGATGAAAAGGGAGGGTGGTCTTGATCCCTTCAATCACGCATTCCGAAAGTGCCCCGCGCATCTTGGCAATCGCCTCGCCGCGCGTGGGGGCATGGACAATCAACTTTGCAATCAGCGCGTCATAGTAGGGAGTCACCACATATCCGGCGTGGATGGCCGAATCGACCCGAATGCCAGGCCCCCCGGGAAAGTAGCACGCCGTGATGGTTCCGGGCGAAGGGGTCCATTTTTCGGGACATTCTGCGTTGATTCGGCATTCGATGCTGTGTCCCCGCAACTTGACCTGACGCTGCTTGAAGGGGAGCGGAAGACCCGCCGCGATCTGGATTTGCGCCTGCACCAGATCGACGCCGCTGACCATTTCAGTGATCGGATGCTCCACCTGAATCCGGGTATTCATCTCCATAAAATAGAAGTGGCGATCCGCGTCGAGCAAAAATTCCACCGTTCCCGCATTGGTATAGTGGGAGGCCGAAACCGCGTCCAACGCAGCCCGCCCCATCTCTTTGCGCAGCTTGTCGTCGAGCGCCGGAGAGGGCGACTCTTCGATCAACTTCTGATGCCGCCGCTGGATTGAGCAGTCTCGCTCGCCCAGGTGAACGCTTTTCCCCTGTTCGTCGGCCAGGATTTGCACCTCGATGTGGCGGGTGTTCGTAAAATATTTTTCGATATAAACGCCATCGTCTCCAAAAGCCCCCTTGGCCTCCGACTGCGCCGACTGAAGCGCCTGCATCATCTCTTCTTCTTTATTCACGACGCGCATACCGCGCCCCCCGCCTCCGGAAATGGCCTTGATCAGCAACGGATAGCCAATTTTTGTGCCCACTTCCAGGGCCTCTCGCAGGTCGGCAACCCGTCCCCGGCTGCCCGGAATGATGGGCAGCCCCTCCTTCATCATCCGCTCGCGGGCATTCGCCTTGTTACCCATCAGGCTGATGGCCTCCGGACGGGGACCGATAAACTTGATGCCCACCGATTCGCAGACCTCCGCGAAATGACTGTTTTCGGCCAGGAACCCATAGCCCGGATGGATCGCCGACACACGGGTAACTTCGGCGGCGCTCAGGATGTTGGGAATGTTGCGATAGGAGGCTGCGCCTTCCGCCGGTCCGACGCAGACGCTCTCATCGGCAAACCGGACATGCAGCGACTGGGCATCGGCCTCGGAATGAATCGCCACGGTCTTGATGCCCATCTCGCGGCAGGCACGGATAATCCGAAGCGCGATCTCGCCTCGGTTGGCAATGAGGATTTTTTTAAACATCGCAGCAAATGAGAGTTTCCGAACAGGACGCGGCAGACGCAGCAGCCGAGGCCGTCATCAACGGGGTTCGATTCGAAAAAGTACCGTTCCGTATTCCACATCCGTTCCATCTTCGAGGCAAACCTCAATGACCTGCCCGTCGACGTCGGATTCAATTTCGTTCATCAGCTTCATCGCTTCGACAATGCAGAGGGTCTGGCCCTTTTTGACGATGTCGCCCGTTTCCACATAGGGATCGGTATCCGGCGAAGCGGAACGATAAAAGGTGCCCACAATGGGAGAGCGCACCGAGTGCGAAAGATCAACCGGTACTGCCGGGAGCGAAAGGGAGGGAGATTGTTCCGGTATCACGCGCACCGCTTTGTCCGACAACCCCGCAGTGGGGGCCGCCGTCTCTCGGCGAAGGCGAATGCGCTTTCCCCCCTCCTCCACCTCGACCTCGGTGAGCGCCATATCGCGCATCAGATCGACCAGTTTTTTGATCTCTTTAAAATCCATGTGAGGGTCTTATTTTACCCGTTCGACGTAGGTGCCCGTGCGGGTATCGATTTTAACCACGGTGCCCGCGTCAAGGTAGAGCGGCACTTTCACGGTGCCTCCCGATTCCAGTTTGGCGATCTTGGTCCCACCCGTAGCGGTGTCGCCTCGGGTGCCAGGCGGCGTCTCGACGATGGTCAACTCGACGAACAGGGGCAGGTCCACCATGATCGGTTTCCCCCGGAAGAAAAGGACCCTGACCATCATATCTGCCTTCAGAAAGTCTTTGGCATCGCCCATCTGTGCGGCGCTCAGAAAAAGCTGCTCGTAGGTGTTGATGTCCATGAAGTGATATTCCGTTTCCTGAACGTAAAGAAACTGCATGGCCCGGTCCAGCAGGTCGGGTTCTTCAAATTTTTCTCCGGAGCGGAAGGTGCGCTCCAGGGTATTGCCCGTCTTTAA
The DNA here is from genome assembly GCA_964592995.1 of uncultured Nitrospirota bacterium. Lineage (GTDB taxonomy): Bacteria > Nitrospirota > Nitrospiria > SBBL01 > CAZOFZ01 > CAZOFZ01. Next base: position 5,054 of record CAZQIT010000195.1, read on the forward strand.
GTTCTTCAGCTTCGTGCGAACAAACGCCCCCCCCTTCCCCGGTTTGACGTGCTGAAAATCCACAATCGTATAAGGGTCGCCGTCCAACTCCAGCTTTGCGCCACCCCTGAAATCCGTTGTCGTGATCACATCCTCTCCTTCATCAAAATTGAATGCCGCGCCTTTTCCGTTTGAATGGCGGCGAGCCACTCCTGCAAGCGACGAAGACGTTGCGCGTCGGGTGGCTGCGGGTCTGCGTGCGCCACCCTCTCCGCAGGTTGCGGTTGCAGTCGCACCGTCTCTGCAAGCGCCTGGTAGACCGCAGCCGCCTCTTTGTGATGCCCCTGACGCATATAAAGCGCGGCCAGCGTCTGCGATATGACGGGGGTGGAAGCGGTCGCTTCATTCGGGAGGACATCGGGGGCCGATGTGACCGGTAACGTCTTCACCGACTCCGGTATCGAAAGGTTGGACAGGGCGGCCTTCGCCTTCCGGTCAGACGGATTGGGGGGACAGTCCCCTTCACGGAAGCGGTTGGACAGGGCGGCCTTCGCCTCTCGGTCAGACGGGTCGATTGAAAGCACCGTCCTGAGTGATTGGAGGGCCAGAGACCGCTCCCCTTCTTCTTCATAGAGGTACGCCAGTTTTTTGTGGGCCGAAATATGGGAGGGGTTCAGGACAACAATCTGTTGAAAGGCCCCTCTGGCTGCCTCCACGTCCTTATTTTGAAGATACGCCTGGCCCAGCATCCCCCAGCCCGCGACATAGTCGGGATACTCCGCCGTCCCCCTTAACAGGAGCGGAAGGGCCATATCCCGCATCCCGGATTGCAGATATTCGTGGGCCAAGAGGACAAACAGCCGGGGATTTCGAGCCAAATCCTGACGCAGCTTCACGATCTTGGAGGAGAATCCGTTCTCGGTCATAACGGAGGGATCATAACAACAAATAACCGGTATAAGTCAATCTTTGGGCGAGGGCGCCGAGAGTGCCAGGGCGTCTCCTGTGGTCCATCCGCAACAGGCCGCCATCAGCAGGGCCATCTCCGCAGCAGGCGATAGATTCCCCTCAAACGCCATGCGCATCAGGTAGGCCAGGATGAAAAAATAGCTGCACGCCATCGTCGTGGCGGGCCAGCAAAAGAAGCGGATAAACGCCCGAAACGTCCTCATTGCGGGCATCCGAACGAGATAGACCGACGTCGCAATGCCTCCCGAAAAAAGTGAGACGGCCCCCGTTTGATGGAGCGGGTGTTGCAGCAACGGCCCCAACACGAACCCGACCACTCCCCCGATGGCCAGGGCCGCTGGCATCCACAAAGACGCGGGCATCCCGCCCAGAGAAAAGGGTCGTCCGTCCGGAAAGACGCGGATGGGGTCTTTGGGTGCGCGCGCACGCAGATATCCAATTTCAAAGCCGTCGCGGGCGACGGCGCTGGCAACAAAGCTGATGAGCGCTGCCCGAAACGCATGATACCCAAAGACAAACTCCACCATCCCCAAGATCATCCAGTAAAGCATAAAGGCATAGAGGAAGCCGATCTTCAGCGAAAACCAGGCGATCTCGCGTGGGCGCTCCCGCCAGAGATCGCGAAAGGGCCGGTCAAAACCTTTTGCATAGGCATAAAGGCCGACGGGGATACAGGTGAGGGAGGACAACAGGCCAATGAGGATCAACGGGAGGGGCCGCGTCTCAAAAGTGACAAACCAGGCGACCGCCAGGAACGGGGGATAGACCGCGACGCCGGACCCGCAGATGATTTTGAGCTTCCGACGGCGTGCGGGTCGGTCGGCATCCAGTTGTGGCCCGTAAAGGACACGGAGTTTGAGTCGATGAAACAAGTGTCGTTCCGAATCGGTTTCAGGACAAGGACTCGTATAACGATTCCAAAATAACGTTCACCCTTCGAACAGGCTCAGGGCGAACGGAACGCATAGACAGAACCGTTCAGGGTGAGCTTGTCGAACCATAGATGAGCCACTGTACCCTGTTAGTCTTTTGAAGAAGATAACGATAGCAAGCAGAACTGTCAATAGTCTCTTGTCGGATATTTGCCGGGTATTGACAAAGTCAAAACCATGCAGTAGTGTCCCCCGACGGGCTAATCACGGGTTGTCCCGGCTGAAAAAGATGAGCGTATAGAAGATCTTGTCAAGCAGCGGAATCTTTTTCAAGATATTGTACTAAAGGATAAGGGTATTGCTCGTCAAAGCTCAAAAAAACAATAAGACAGTACTCAAAAGCAACTGGGCCGCCCGGCCAACGCAACTTCTCCAAGTAAGCGGCGCAGGCTGCAACATCTGGGAAAAACCGCTGGAACTCCGGCAGAGAGTGCGGGAACGGTAGGTCGTCACGCTGATGGACATCCATTGTCATGGGTGAAAACCATAGCATCAACCCGCAAGGGAAACAACCGAATAGGCAAGGTCTCATCCACGAATAACATCCCCAGTCGGGCTGCCGATTCATCTTAAGTTTGCTGCGTTGCTCATCGCTTACATACCATAAAGGGTGCGCGTATCGCGCCTTGCAAACGGGGCGGCTCGTTTGCCCTTTGTGCGTAGGTTATTTCTGCGCAGGCCCTCTCAGGAAACATGAGTGCAGTGGCCAGCATCCGAAAGTGGCTGGAACGATGCACTCCGGCCGACCGCATAAAGCGTGGTGTTTTTACTCGGAGTCGTTGCGCGTATGAGGGGTTTATGAATCGATCCTTTTGGCAAA
>CAZQIT010000196.1:0-7996 GCA_964592995.1 uncultured Nitrospirota bacterium
CACCCGCCGCTCCCGAATGCCAGTGCGCTCCACAATCCAGCGGTCGGTCGTCTCCACCTGCCGTTCCAAATCCTGATTGGTCAGGATTTTCAGAGGGACATACGAACCGGTTCCGATGATTTTAGCGCGCATCAAGTCCTCGCGGACGGGGCGGCGGCCTGTTTCGCCAATAATTCCTGAGTGCGAAGCCGCCAATATTCCAACCGCTCCTGCGCCGATTTGCCCGCCAACTGCCTTGCCACCTGTACGGCCCCGCGCCGCTTCATTTCCACACATTTGGCTTCATGAATCTTCATAGCGAATGACCTCCAACGGCGAATAGATTCCGATTTGACTGTGCCCGCTCAATATATTGACCGCGTTGTACTTGGGAATCTTATCGAAATGGACGATGTGCCTGAAATTCCAACTCACGATCAAGTCGCACTCCGCCACCGTCGCGACGGCGACGTGCAGCGCATCTTCTTCGGACTTTTCGGTAACGACTCCTGCTTGGATATATCGCTGCTGAAGTTGCATCGCTTCATAACCCACTCCAATGATCTCGACGACAGGAATGTACCGGTCGAAAAAGTCTCGAACCTCTTGTGGCGCGGGGTCAATCTCCGCTGCAACAATTACCGACGTGACCAGGGTAAATCGGCCCGCATCGACTTCCGCGAAGAATCGCTTGGTTGGGTTTGCGAACTCGTCGTCGAAGGCGCCACCAAACACGGATGTATCTGCATAGATTCTCATACCGTGAGGGTACACCGGTTACGGCGCATTTAACACCTAACCCCGTCCAGGGTGAAATGGCGAGCGTGTTCTGATGCTGAATCGAAACACCCTAAACAGTCTTGCCACCCAGCCGGGCTTCAATCTGCTCTTTGATGTGGCCGCTGAGGCCGCGCTGTGCGGCGTCCCGCGCCACGCGAATGGCGTTTTTGATGGCCTTGGGCGTGGAGCGGCCATGACAGATGACGCTCACGCCATTGACGCCCAAAAGGGGCGCGCCGCCATATTCGGCATAGTCTATTTTTTTGCGAAAGCGGGCAAACGTGGGCCGGAGCAGCCAGCCGCCCAGCTTCCCCAGCGTGGAAGACAAAATCTCCCGCTTGAGCAGTTGAACCAGGGCGTCCGCAAGCCCCTCGGAGATTTTTAGGGCGACGTTGCCAATGAAGCCGTCGCAGACAATCACATCCACCCCGCCCCGATAGACGTCCCGCCCCTCCACGTTGCCGACGAAGGGCAGCCCGCTCTCCTTGAGCATTTTGAAGGACTCGCGCGTGAGATCGTTTCCCTTACCCTCTTCCTCGCCGATGCTGAGCAGACCCACCTGCGGCGACGGCACGCCCAGCATGTCCTGGGCGTAGACATAGCCCATCACGCCAAATTGGAAGAGGTGTTCCGGTTTGCAATCGACATTGGCCCCCACATCAATCAGGATGGCCGTGCCGGTGAGGGTGGGCAGCAACGTGGCGATGGCCGGGCGCTCCACGCCCGCAAGCGGCCCCAGGATAAACAGGGCAGTGGCCATGCTGGCGCCGGTGTTGCCCGCGCTGACGACTGCCGAAGCCTCGCCCGTTTTCACCAGCCGGGTGGCCACCCAGATGGATGAATCGCGCTTCCGGCGTACGACGGAGGAGGGCGATTCGTGCATCTCCACCTGTTGCGAGGCGTGGACGACGGAGAGATTCAGCCCATCGGTGGCATGGCGGGAGAGTGCGGCCCGAACGATCACTTCGTCGCCGACGAGCGTAACGCCGACGCCCGTCTCGCGTGCGGCCATCACCGCCCCTTCAACGATGGCATCGGGGGCATGATCCCCCCCCATGACATCTAATGCAATGTTCACCATTGCCCTAGACGTTCTTTACCGCAATGACTTCACGGCCTTTGTATGTCCCGCAGTTCAGGCAGGCATAATGAGGTCGTTTCGGTTCACGACACTGTGGACAAGGCGTATAAATCGGTTCCGACAACTTCGTGTGGGCACGGCGGGAATCACGCCTGGCTTTGGATGTTTTATGTTTTGGATTGGGCATACTTCTCCTTTATGGATATGACGGTCGGTGTCTCTTCCCCCTCGGTGGGGCACCCACAGACACCGCGATTTAAATCTTCTCCACAATGGGGGCAGAGTCCGCAACAATCTTCCCGACACCGGGGATACGGGGCGACGGAGAGATGAATCTGGCTTGCCACCAGCTCATGCACTCGAATCGCCTCCCCCGAATAGGAATGAACGTCGATCTCTGCTTCCGATAACGCATGATGCTCCTCCGACGGAGACGACAACAGTGGAACGCAATGGACGGAAAAGTCCACCTGTACCCCCTCCGGAAACGGCGTCAGGCAACGGCTGCACTCGGAAATGACGCGCGCGCAGACCGACACCTGAAGCAGCACCTCTTTCGCCTGATGCCTCCGGGCATCCAGTCGAACATGGACACCCCCCTCCAGCATCAGGCCATCCTGTTGGAACTCGGCAGCGTTCTCATTATACGACAAGACGACCCCCGCAGGGGGAATGTCCTGAATACGCAACACCCTCATCTCGCACCTCTGTGGCAGGCCATTATAGGAAACGGCAGCGACAGGATCAAGCGTCGGCATCAACGCAGACAGAATCCCTCCTCCGGACGTAAAGCAATACACAATAAAGTGGGTAGTCCCCTTTTCGTTCGCGGTTTGCTTGTGCTATGATGCTTCGCTGTCGCGCCTGTAGCTCAATTGGATAGAGCGCCGGCCTCCGAAGCCGTAGGTTATGGGTTCAAGTCCCGTCAGGCGCACTCCTGGTCCTGCGGACGGCAACGCGCTTCGCGCACCCACCAACGCCGGTGGTTTTAACCGCCACACAACGGCGTTTGGGCAACACAAGTATCTCTAAACAGGGCCGTTAGCTCAGTTGGTAGAGCAGCTGACTCTTAATCAGCGGGTCGTAGGTTCGATCCCTACACGGCCCACCCTAAAACATGTCCATACAACCCGCCAAAACAGTTATTCGAGACCATTCGGAGCGCATCCGCATGGTGGACATTTCCGCGAAACCCGAAACCGAACGGGTGGCGGTGGCGGCAGGCGTGGTTCGGATGCAGCAGACCACACTGGATCGGATTCAGGCAGGCGAAATTGAAAAAGGGAATGTCCTGGCCGTCGCCCAGACGGCGGGGATCATGGGTGCCAAAAAGACCCCGGACTGGATTCCCCTCTGTCATCCGATCCTGCTGACCGGGGTCGATGTACAGTTTGAGACATCTCTGTCACAGGAGGATGCGTCTGCCGAAATTCAAATTACGGCAACGGTCAAAAGCCTGGGGCAGACCGGCGTGGAGATGGAGGCGATGACCGCCGTTTGTGCGGCGGCCCTGACCCTCTACGACATGTGCAAAGCCATTGATCCCTCAATCTCCTTCGGGCAGATCCACCTGGTCGAAAAATGGGGCGGAAAATCAGGCCACTATATCCACCCCTCGCAGGAGTCGGACTCCTCGCAGGGGTCGCACCCCTCGCCAGGGGTCGCACCCCTCGCAGAAGCGACACGAGACCCATCCAAATGACTGACGCCTATCAGCGAAGCATCACCTATCTGCGGGTTTCCGTGACTGACCGGTGCAATTTGCGGTGCGTCTATTGCATGCCCGAAGCGGGAATCGACTGGATGCCCAAAGCGCACATCCTCACTTACGAAGAAATTCTTCGGATTGTGACGGTTGCGGCCAAACGGGGGCTGCGGAAGGTGCGGATTACGGGGGGCGAACCGCTGGTACGGCGAGGGATCGTCGGTTTTATTGAGATGTTGCACCGCGTGCAGGGGATCTCGCAGGTGGCCATGACAACTAACGGTGTCTTCCTCTCAGATTGCGCCGCCGATTTGTACCGGGCCGGTTTGCGACAGATCAATATCAGCCTCGATTCGCTCAACCCCAAGACATTTTCGGAAATTGTCCGGCGGGATATTTTTGATCAGGTCTGGGACGGCATTGAATCTGCCGAACGGGCGGGTTTTTCGCCCATTAAAATCAATGTGGTGGTTCAGCAGGGGGTGAATCATCACGAGGTTGTCGATTTTGCCCGTCTGACGCTTCAAAAACCCTATCATGTTCGTTTTATCGAATATATGCCGTGCGCACAATGGGAAACTTGGGTGCGCACCTATCAACCCTTTGTGCCGACGCGGGATGAAATTGAAGCCCACTTCGGCCCGTTGATTCCGGTGCAAAGCGGGCCTGATGCCGGACCTGCCGAAAACATGCGGATTGCAGGCGCGCCCGGTGTCATCGGCTTTATTCATGCGGTCAGCCATGATTTTTGCGACACCTGTAATCGCGTCCGGCTCACGGCGGATGGCGCCATCCGGCCCTGTCTCTTCTCGGAGATTGCCATCGACTTCAAGGCGGCCCTGCGCAGCGGATGTGACGACGCGGAGATTGACCGTCTCCTGAACCAGGCCCTGCGCGTCAAACCGGAATACCACGAATTGGACATGATCCCCCACGAGAAAAAGCTCTCCAGTATGGTCAATATCGGTGGTTGACGCATCTCCTAACCCCTGATCCCTTCTTCCCCTTCCTCTCCTATGATCACCGCAGACGAGCTTTCACTTAGAAAACTTCCCCCTCAGGCGCTTCAGGCGGAGCAGGCCGTGCTGGCCGCGATCCTGCTTGCGAACCCCGCCATCAATCGGGCGGTGGAACTTCTAAAACCCGACGACTTTTATAAAGAGAGTCATCGGAAAATCTTCTCCGTCATGCTCGATTTAAACGCGCGCAACGAGGCGATTGACCTGATTACCCTGACGGATGCCCTCCGCGCCAAAGATCAACTGGAAGCGGTCGGTGGGGCATCGTATCTGGCCGAATTGCTCAACAGTGTCCCCACGGCGGCCAATGTCCAGTTTCATGCCGGGATCGTCCATGAAAAATCGCTCTTGCGGAGCCTGATTAACATCTCCACCGACATTGCGACGCAATGCTATGACGCGCAGCAGAAGGCCGACGTCCTGCTGGATACGGCAGAGCAAAAGATTTTTGCAATCTCGGACACGCGGAACAAATCGGGCTTTGTCCCGATGAAGACGCTGGTGCGGTCGGGCTTCGAAATGATTGAACGGTTGGCCGAGAAGAAGATGACCGGCCTTCCCACCCACTTTGCCGATTTGGATGATCTGACCTCCGGATTGCAGGACTCCGATCTGATTATCGTGGCGGGCCGCCCTTCCATGGGAAAGACCGCTTTCGCCCTAGGGCTTGCACAGAACGTGGCGATCCAGCAGCAGAAAACGGTCGGCATCTTCAGCCTAGAGATGTCGAAAGAGCAATTGGTCTTTCGGATGCTCTGCTCGGAGGCGCGGGTGGACGCCCACAAGATTCGCACCGGCTATATCGGACGGCCCGGAAACGACAACTGGAAGGCGCTGATTCACGCGGCTGGACGGTTAAATGACGCACCGATCTTTATTGACGACTCAGCTTCCATTTCGATTTTTGAGATGCGGGCAAAAGCGCGCAGACTCAAGTCTGAACATGCACTGGGGCTGATTATTGTGGATTATCTTCAGTTGATGCAGGGACATGGGGGCGCGGCCAATCGGGAGCGGGAGATTGCCGATATTTCCCGATCTTTAAAGGGGCTGGCCAAGGAGCTACATCTGCCGGTGATTGCCCTCTCACAGCTTTCGCGCGCCGTGGAGGGGCGGGATAAAAAGCGTCCCATCCTGGCCGACCTGCGCGAATGCGTTACGGGAAATACCCTGGTATCCCTGGCGGACGGACGGCGCGTTCCGATACGGGATTTGGTCGGCCAAGCCCCCTGGGTCTGGTCGGTCGACGATGCGGGGAAAATCGTTGCAAAAGAGTGCGCGGCGATATGGCCGGTGGGCACAAAAAAAGTTTTTGAGATATTTTTGGCGAGTGGGCGGACGTTGAAGGTGACAGAAAAACATCGACTGTTAACAGGAGTGGGTTGGAAGGAATTGCAGGAAATCCAAGTGCATGACCGCTTGGCCATTGCGCGCAGGATTCCCGAACCCCAATCTCCGAAAGTCTGGGCGGAAGCCAGACTCATTTTGCTAGCCCATTTGATCGGCGATGGTAGCTATTTAAAAGGGCAGCCGCTTCGTTATACCACGCTTTCCGAGGACAATAGTTTGGCGATTACGCAAGCAGCCAAATCGGAATTCAAGGTTTCCGTCAATCGACATTCAGGGAAATATACCTGGCACCAATTGGTCTTTAGCGGAAATGGGAATCGTTGGCATCCGGCGGGGATTAACGCCTGGTTGAGAGCGCTGGGCATTTTCGACCAGCGCTCTCATGAAAAAAGAGTTCCTGGGGAAATATTCCAATTATCGAATCTGCAAATCGCGCAATTTTTGAAGCATCTCTGGGCAACCGACGGAACGATTTTCACCCGTCAAGAAGGACAAAAAGGTAGCCACGTCATTCATTATTCGACGAATAGTCCAGGTTTGGCTTGGGACGTCGCTTTTCTTTTGCAACGGCTTTCGATCCACACGCGAATCCAAAAAGCCCAAAAAAAAGATTACCGTCCAGGGTACGGGGTGTGCATTACCGGCGCCGAAATGCAAATGGAGTTCCTAAATCAAGTGGGAGGTTTCGGCCCCAGAGCGGAACAGGCCATCCGATTGAAGAATCGCCTAGCAAACGTCATTGGCAATACAAATGTCGATACCCTCCCTCTGGAAGTTTTTCAGTGCGTGAAGGAAAAAATGCGGGAAAAGGGTATTTCACAAAGGGAAATGGCGGCACTTCGTGGGACATCTTACGGCGGAACATCTCATTTTAAATTTGCACCCTCCCGCAGGACATTGGCGACTTATGCCGATTTATTGGAAGACGCCGATCTGAAGCGCGAATGCGAAAGCGATTTATTTTGGGATCGGGTCGTTGCGATCCAGGAGGCTGGAGAAGAAGAGGTTTACGATTTAACCGTTCCCGGAACACAATCCTGGTTGGCTGACTCAATCGTCAGCCACAACTCGGGAGCGATTGAGCAGGATGCAGATGTGGTGCTTTTCATCTATCGGCAGGAAGTCTACGATCCCTGTAAGTGCCCCCAGGAATGCCTTTGTGGACGGCGCGGTGTTGCAGAAATTATCATCGGCAAGCAGCGCAACGGCCCGATTGGATCGGCGCAGTTGGCCTTTTCTCACAGCCACACCCGGTTCGACGATCTGGCCCGTGACCACCCCGCACGACACGCAATGGGGTAGTCGTCCGATTCATTTCTCCTTCAGTTTTTCCATTTATTTTCCGACAAGTTTCGACGCGGGGAGGGATCACCCACCGCATAACCACCACACACAACGAAGGAGAGACAAATGGGTCAAAAAACAAGGGGGTGTTTTGGGTTTGTATTATTGGGATCGCTTTTTCTGCTCGCGGGGTGCGGCGGATCGGGGGGCTGATCGACGGACAGCGGCGGATCGGGGGGCGGATCGACGGACAGCGGCGGATCGCTCAATAGCACCCAAACGGAATCGGCAGCCGATTACGACGCGTCCGAATCCGCGATATCGGACGTAACCGACATGATCGACGGAGAGTCTGCGGATGCTGGCCTCCAGAAGGGAACAGTCTCCTCCAAGACGACGCAAGTCGGATGCGGCACCGTCACGTTTGATCCTGCCACCTCCACAATGACGCTGGACTTTGGATCGGGAGGCTGCAAAGGACAGGATGATAAAAATCGCAAAGGCAAGATTGAGGCCAAATTTAAAGGTCGATACAAAGAGGAAGGGAGCACGGTTAAGATCAGCTTCTCCGGCTATGGAATGAACGGCAACCAGGTTGAAGGAAGCAAGATCATCACCAACCTGGGGCGCGATGACGCAGGGTTGTTGCTCTATCAGATCGTTACGGACACCACCATCACCACGGCCAGTGGAAGCGTCATCGAATGGTTGTCCGAACAAACGCGGGAATGGACGGAGGGAGAAGATACGCCAGCGCGTACGGACGATGTCTACACCATCCTGCAGGGGGTTGCCCAC
>CAZQIT010000197.1:0-9960 GCA_964592995.1 uncultured Nitrospirota bacterium
TGTTATTCATGGATGAACCCCCAGGGAAAGGTGCCCTACAAGTAGTGGCCCGTGGAAACCGTTTCGACGGCGGGGGATTTGCCTTCCGTCTGCCCCGCAATCGGACGAACATGAACAATCTTCTCGCTTCTTCTGCCCGCAATTTTGGCCCAATCATCCGGGTTTGTGGTGTTGGGCAGGTCTTCATTTTCCCGAAATTCGTCCCGAATGGCACGCAGCAAATCCTGCTGCGTGAGGCCCTTTTCACCCTTTTCAATCATCCGTTTGATGGCATACTTTTTGGCCCGGGAGACAATTCCCTCCATCATCGCCCCACTTGAAAAATCTTTGAAATAGAGGATTTCTCGTTCACCGTTGGCATAGCCAACTTCGAGAAATTTGTTCTCTTCCCGCAGGCTGTACATTTCTGCTACCGCCGCTTCAATCAGTTGCGTGACCACCGCCTCCCGATCCCCGCGCTGCGCTTCAATCTCGTCAGAATGATAAGGCAAATCGACGGTCAGATATTTACGGAAAATCGCATGGGCCGCCGACTTGTCCGGTCGGTCGATCTTGATCTTGATGTCCAGCCGGCCTGCCCGCAGAATGGCGGGGTCCAGCAGGTCCTGGCGGTTGGTTGCGCCGATGACAATGACGTTGCGAAGGCGTTCCAGACCGTCAATTTCGGACAAGAACTGTGGGACAATCGTCGACTCCATGTCGGAAGAGATCCCCGTTCCACGCGTTCTGAAAAGGGCGTCCATTTCATCAAAAAAGATGATGACGGGCGCGCCATCCTCTGCCCGGTCTCGGGCTTTTTTGAAAATTTCCCGAATTTTGCGTTCGCTTTCACCCACATATTTATCCAGCAACTCGGGGCCTTTGACATGCAGGAAGAAACTGCGGACTTCCTTCCCACATCGATCCTCCAGCTTCTTCGCAATGGAGGCGGCAACGGCCTTGGCAATGAGGGTCTTTCCGCATCCGGGCGGACCATACAACAAGACCCCCTTGGGGGGAAGCAGTTTGTATTCCGCGTAAAGCTCCTGATAGAGGAATGGAAGTTCCACGGCATCCCGCACCAACTCAATCTGCGCGTCGAGTCCGCCGATGTTGGCATAGGTGACATCCGGGATTTCTTCCAGAACAACATCTTCGATTTCGATTCGCGGCAGTTTCTCGACAGCGTAGCCCGATCGCGCATCAAAAAGGAGCGGATCTCCGACAGACAGCGTGCCCGAAAGGAGCGGCTCTGCCAATTCCACCACACGCTCTTCCTCGGTGCGAAGCCGCACAATCGCCCGCCCGTCACCCAACACACCTTTAATGTGTACCACCTCACCCTGCAGGTCAAAACCACACACCTCCACGGCATTGAGTGCCTCATTCAAGACCACCTGCTGGCCCCTTTTCAGGTCCTGGATGGAGATGTTCGGGTGCGCGTTGACCTTCATTTTTCGACCCGACACATAGACGTTGACCGTGCCATCCTTGTTGGCGTCAGAGAAGACGGCGTAACTGGCGGGCGGTGCCGACAGCTTTTCCACCTCGACCTTCAATACTTCCATCCGATGCCGGGCTTCGACCAGCGCCGCAGCCAGTTTTTCGTTCTGTCGAAACGACTGCTCCAGTTGTGTACGCGTCTGTGCGGCCTGGTTAATCTGCTGTTCCATTGAGGCGACCTGGACTTGCAGCTTTTCAATCTCTCGTTCGTATTCAAGCAGCTTCATATCGGCCTCTTTGTCACCAAATTGCAGGGAGAGTTTCCGCGCCGCCCCCTTGAATGGACCCGACCGCCCCTCGGTTTTTTTTGACTCGGCCATGTCACACCTCCTCCCCTGCATCCGGACGGAGCGCCCATCGTATTCATGCGAAACGACGGCAGCCCCAACTCCATAACACCCATAACCGATACTATCACCTGTTCCAGTAATGGTCAACTCAAGGGTTGTCAACAAGAGCAGCACCGTAGTTTGACAGAACCATAGATGTACAGTATCGTGTCCATATGGATGCTATCACTTACACTGTCGCGAGAGAGAATCTTGCTTCCACCATGGACAAGGTTTGTAATGACCGTCTCAACACGCAAAAGCGTCGTACCCTCATGTCCAGTCTGCCCGCCCGGTTTTCGCACGCTGGATTGGGTGCCGCGCTTTCGGCTTCCTGGCCAGCCCGTCCGAAGATGGCGGTTTGCTGGAGTTATGGCTATCCTTAGCCGCGCTTCCAACTCACGCACCCGAAGAAGAAGTTCAAGGATCAAGGCATCCTTCTCGGCAACACTCAAACGCGACAGATCAGGTATCTTCTGCATAGCGTGAAAGATACCCCCACAATTTTGTGAAGCTTTGCATGAGGCACCAGGATTTTCAGGCGGCTTTGCCCGATGCACTGGCCCGTTTTGTAGCCTGATCCCGAAGGCGCTTTAGGAACGGATCGTGGAGTTCCTGTGATGCCAGCCACTTTTGTTCTTGTTCCAGTGTCATTCCTTCGATCTCTGCAGAGAGGTTCTCTCGAATAGACCGCATCATCGCGACCGCGTCGAAACTCTTTTTTGTCTTATTCATCAGATAATACCTCCTGTGGTGTCCGAATCTCGATCATTGGGTAACCCTTGAGCAGGTTCATGGAATTGTACCCATGTATCCGCTTTAAATTGACGATATGCTTGAAGTTCCAGCTTACCAGCACATCAACACGGGCCACGGTTGCAATGGCAATATGCTGGGCATCGGCTCGCATTCCAGCCGTAATGACCCCCGCCGCAATGTAGGCATCTGCAAGTTCCGTCGCTTCAGCATTTAACTGAAGCGTTTCGATATGGGCATCAGGAACCACGGCAAGACACTTGCGAACCGCATCCGGCGCGGCGGCAAGCTCTTGAACGGTGAGGCTGGAGATAACAAGGACGAGTTCACCTCTAACAAAACAATCCATTAACCGAACGGACTGCTCGGCGAACTTGTCATCCTCGCAACCTCCAATCACTGACGTGTCAACATAGATTCTAGCTTTCATGATCTCATCATACTCCAATCAAAGATACTGGTGCTATGTGCCCCCATCCTCCTCCGCTATACGATAAATGGATCAGCTCCTAATCCAGACGTAAGTGGAAAGTTTGCATCAGAAATCATGGAGAGATACTTTCGCGTAGCGTTTCATTGTATCAGGATATTCGGCCATCAAACTGCGGAATTTCATGAGGGGAGTTTTATCCTTGCGGCTTCAACCCTTCCGAGAACATCGCTGGATGAATCAATGCGGTTAGGCGGAAAGATTACAGAGGCACTCAAAAGGATACTGGACCTCTGATGCGTTCGGCGAGCTACACCGGTCAGTTCAACCCAGATTACGCATTAGAAACGATCAGGGCATTTTATTAAAAGGTTGTCATCTCGACCGAAGGGAGAGATCTTATGAATACACAGCGGCCAGACACAGGCACATTAACGAACGTAGGTTTTTTAGCATCATGAATTTATCCGTTCCTTTGAGTTTCAAGTGGGTAAAGCTCTCTCATTAGAAAAGCGAGTGGGTAATTCCCCCTTAATAAAGGGGGAATTACCCACCAGCGAAACCCCTCCGCCTGCTCCGGCCCACCGCATCATACGCTAGGCTAGCCACCGAAGACCACCTCCATCCGGACCCGTCCGTCGGCGTAATCTCCCTCGACAAAGACCGCTTCCACAGGCATCTCTCGTACTTTGAGGAGCGTGGCCATGCCGCAGCAGAACGCAATCCCGGAAAAGAGCAGGAATCCGCCGGAAAACGATTCCGTTCCGGCTTTCATGGCGCCGAGCAGGGTGGGGAGGAAGAAGCCTCCCAGCCCCCCCGCCGCCCCAATGATGCCGGAGACAAAGCCGACATTTTCAGGGAACCGCAGCGGCACTTCCCGAAAAATCGCCCCGTTGCCCATGCCCAGCGCCAGCATTCCCAGAAAGATTACGACCACCACGGGCCAGAGCGGAGGAAGGGAGGCAACGACCAGAAAACAGAGCGCGACCGCCGCGTAGAGGCCGATCAGCAGCTTCATCCCTCCGACACGGTCGGCAAGATACCCCCCGATCGGACGCACAAAGCTCCCGCCAAAAACAGAGAGGGCGGTGAGTCCTCCTGCCAACACGGGGCGAACGTGGTATTCATCATGCAGGAAGATGCCCATGAAGCTGGCCATCCCCACAAAACCGCCGAATGTCACACCGTAATAGAGGTTAAACCGCCAAAGGTCGGATGAACGCACCAGCGCCGCAATCTTTGAAAAGGGGATGGGCTGCGGCGGTTCTCCGTACTCCTTTGCAAAACGGCAGAAGACCCAGAGCACCACTATCACGGGGATGATAGCAAACCCGAAGACGGCATGCCAGCCAAACGACTCGGCCAAAAAGGGTGCGAGCAGTACCGCTATCATTGTGCCGCTGTTGCCCGCGCCGGCGATGCCCAGCGCGATACCCTGATGCTCTTCCGGGTAACAGCGGCTGGCCAGGGGGAGGGCGACCGCGAAACTGGCGCCAGAAATACCCAGCAGGAAACCCAGTGCAATCAACTCATAAAACGACGACGCCGCAAACCAACCCCACATCAGGGGAATCAAGGTGAGGGACAACGTGGCGATGCCCACCTTCTTGGGGCCGATGCGGTCCACCAAGAAGCCGACCAGAACTCGAAAGGCCGCGCCGCCTAAAAGTGGGATAGAGACGATCAGACCTTTCTGTCCGGGGGAGAGCTGCAAGTCGATGGAGATGTAGATGCCGAGTGCGCCGATCAACACCCAGATCATGAAGCTGACATCGAAGTAAATAAAGGCGGCAAAGAGGGTGGCCGGATGACCACTTTGAATCGCCCGAAACAGATGTTTCATCCCGATCCCTCCTGCAGAATGCCCGTGCGAATGGTGTAGGCTTGCGAAATCGTCTGAACAAAGATGCGTCCGTCTCCGGGATGTCCGGTACCTGCGCCCTCTCGAAGTGCGCTGATGGCCTTTTCGTAATCCTGTTCTTCAACGGCCATGACCAGCATGATTTTGGAGAGGGTGTCGTAGCTGACCGCTCCGACCTGAATGCCGCGCTGTCGGCCCCGACCCAGCACGGGATATTTGGTCATGGCGTAGAGCCCGACGGCCTCTAATTTGTCCAGCACCTGCGCTTCCCGCTCCGGACGAATGATGGCGCGAATCATCTTCATTGTGCCGCCTCCGCGCCGACTTCAAAGTTGCTGATTCGAATGGCCTCTTCCATGTCGAGCACAAAAATTTTGCCGTCGCCGAAGGTACCTTTTCCGGTACGGTTAACCTTCACCAGGGCCGCGATGACGGCCAGGAGGTCTTTTTCCCGAACCACGATGGAAAAGTATTGCTTGGGCAGGAATTTGATGGCCACCGACGCTTTGCCATCAGACTGAAAACGCAAGCCCCGCTGGCGACTACGCCCCTGAACGGTGAAGGTGTTGTAGGCAAAAATACCAATGGCCTCCAGCGCCTGACGGGTCGCAACATGTTTTTGGGGACGCACAACGGCAATCACCTCTTTTAAGGCCTGGCCCTTCCCCCCATCCCTGGACAACTTCGGAGGCCCGACCGTGAAAATCTCACCTGCGATGGGGTCCCGTTTTTCCTTCTGATTCTCTGGCTGAGAGTCTGGCTGTTTTTCCGGGGCTGACGCGACCGGCGAAAAGAGCGGGGGATCGCCCACCTTTCCCGCTGGAAGGGTAATGTGATACTGGCCCTTCCACGCCTCGTTGAGCGCACCGGTCATGCTCTGTCCCAAGAGGCGCTTGATACCGACCGGATCATTACGATAGGCCCGGATCGCCCCCAGCCATTTCACACTCTTGTACCCCTGGAGGAACGGCACGACCAGCCGCAGCGGCCCACCATACGCCTCCGGCAGCGGCGCGTCGTTGAGTCCGTAGACCAGAAGGGTGCGCGGATCACGCGCCTCATCCCGCGATAATCCTTCGAAGAAGACACCATCACGAGAATAGAAGGCAAAATAGCCCTCGGGATGGGTATCAATTTTCAGATAATCCAGAATGTCGGCCAGCCGAACTCCCTCCCACCGCACCGGCTCCGACCAGTTGAAAATCTGGCAGATGAGCGGCTGAGACTCCTTCACGCGGGGCAGGGCGGAAAGCATCGTCCACGGAATCCGCCTCGGATGCTGCTCCAAACCACAAACCTCCAGCACCACCTCTTCCAGCATCAACGGTGTGGGATAGGGATATAACGACAACACCGGCATCGGACTGGCGTCAAAGTCGACGCGGAAGAACTTTTCGACAAACCTGGGTTGAGTAATACCTTGTCGCATCATAAACTCCCGAAATACCCGTCATAAAACTATATAAGCAAAAATAGTGCCATAAATTTAAACACCCGCCCTGTTCAACAAAAAATAATGCTATTTCAGATAGATAAACTTTGTTTCGTCTGTTCTGTACGGGAACGATCCGAGATCCGAACCGGCCATGTCCGACATTTTTGTCCAGCCTCATGACAAAAATGTCGGACTGGCAAAACAGCAGGACCGACGGACGGAACGTTGCGTAAATGCAACGGTCTGAGGTCGCGATGTGATCTTTTTGCAACAATCACGTGTAAGAACGGAGTCCCATCACGCGGACGATCTATATTAACATATTGATAAAACATTAAAATTAAAAATTAATATAAAATTGCTATTTTGGCCTGAAATTTGCTTTTATATTTTGTATGATGAAAATGACTGTAGATGCATATTCAGATGTGCTGACGCTGCGCGACCTGTTGGATTCCCCGTACTCGCCCGTGGCCCCGCCGATCGAACAGATCATGGAGTCAACCCTCCGGCGAGAGATATTCATTGAGGGGGTGGGGCTTCATTCCGGGAAGGAGATTCGGTTAACCTGTTATCCGGCGGATGCGGGCACGGGGATCCTTTTTATTCGGACCGACCTGGGAGGCGTCGCGATTCCCGCAGATGTTGCGCAGGCCACGCCCAGCACGCTTTCGACCACGTTGACGGCAGGTTGCGCTGCGGTCCAAACGGTGGAGCACCTGTTGGCTGCCGCCTATGGGCTGGAGATTCAGAACATGATCGTCGAACTCTCCGGGCCGGAGGTGCCCATCCTGGATGGGAGCGCGGAACCCTTCGCTGCACTTTTTCTCGACGCGGGGATTCAGGAACAGGACGGCCTTAAACAACCCCTTTTTGTGACGGCGCCCCTTTCCGTTTCGGCACAAAACAGGTTTGTTCGAATTACGCCTGCGCCTTCATTGGAAATTATGTACACCATCGAATACGATCACCCCAGCATTGGCACGCAATCGTTTTTCTATCGTCACAGTCGGGAGCACTTCATGCGCGACATTGCCCCCGCCCGGACGTTTGGCTTCCTGAAAGATGTCAAATCGCTTCAGGCGCGCGGACTTGCGCTGGGAGGCTCTTTGAAGAACGCTGTGGTGATGGACGATGGCCGGGTTTTAAATGAGGAAGGACTGCGCTTTCCGAATGAATTCGTCCGCCACAAAATTGCAGACCTTTTGGGAGACATGGCCCTGGTTGGCGCGCCGCTGCGGGGCCACATCGAAGCGCACTGCGCAGGACACCAACTTCACACCGCGCTCATGCGGGAGATTTTAATCCAACAAAAAAAGAGCCGAACATCTGTGACGGTCATCCGTGGGACACGCCTCTCTCGCCGCGCCCTGCGCTTAACGATCCCCTCTCTCCCCCAAAAGCCTTTGGCATAAAAAAGCGAGGGCCCCGGAGGGCCCTCGCTCCTTCCTTACTTCTTCTTGGGTGCCGCCTTTTTGGCAGGCGCTGCCTTCTTTTTCGTAGCCAATTTGCTCTCACCTCCTTTCGGTAGTTTAAGTGAAACAAACACCAGGAGCCTTATACCGCGATCTGCTCCCCTTCCTGAACTAACTTGAAGGTATTGGGTGAGACCTTCTGAAACCGTTTATCACGGGACAGAGAGGTCGCGATGGAAGTCACCGGCGTCTTTCCGCCGATTCGCATTCCCCCGTCATTCAGTTTTCTGCAAATTTCCTTCGCGTGAAGCGCACCACCACCCTCCTTCAGCAACACAACCGCCGCCTGCGGCACAGAAAGACCCACATACCGCGTCCGCTCAAACAGAATCAGCTTCGCAGTATCCCCTCCTTCCATGAAAGAGGACCCCTCTCTTTCCTCGGCATGTCCTGAAGACGGGACGGTGCTCTTTTCGACCTCTACTTTATAAAGGGTCTCTGCCAGCTCCAGATATTTGTGAGTGGCCCTGATGTCATCTTCGATTCGCTCTCGCTTTTTTTGAAGCTCTTGCAGCTTAGACTTGTAAAGATGGATTCTTTGTTCAAGCCCTGCAATAATATCTTTAAATTCTTCCACTATATCACCCCGATCCAGCAACGTATAACAAAAATAAAAAGCAATGTCAAGACATTTTTAAAGTCATATCTCAATCTATTACATTAAAGCATATGACACAAGAGACTAAAGAGACCACACCCTATAGTAGGGTAACTGGAGTGACAGATACGTTTAGGGGGGGATGGCCGGAAAACAGAGGTGGGGATGCTTATAAAGATGCTTTATGTAATGAAATTTAGGGGATTGGGCGTCGATAGAAAGGAAGCGCTACGACTTGGGCTGCGTGGCGGGATTGATTGATCTCCACCTCCACCTCTGTTCCGGGCGCCGCAGCTTCAGAACGCACGTAGGCCATCGCGATGACTTTTTTCAGTGCAGGCGACAGCGTAGCGCTGGTGATCCAGCCACGATCCGTGCCCTGAAAAACCACCCGATCCCCTTTTTCGGGGACTTCATCCCCTTCTAGGATGAGTCCGGAGAGTTGCTTGTTGACATGGCCATAGGTCTGTATCCGTGCCAGCACCTCCTGACCTGGGTAACATCCTTTGGTATAGCTGATGGCGGTAGATTCCAGCCCGGCTTCAATCGGAATCGTCTGGTCATCCATGTCCACCCCATAGCGCGGCATCCCCGCCTCAATCCGAAGTATCTCCAGCGCGGCCCCACCCACCGGCAAAAGATCGGCCCCGCCAGCAGCCAAGAGCTGATCCCAAAGCGCCGTCAAACCCGCTTCATGGATGTAAATCTGGTAGTCTTCTTCGCCGGTGAGAGATCGCCGGGTCAACATTGCGGGGCACCCGTGAATCTCTTTTGAAAGAAATTGATTCTCTTCGGTGGGAAGGTCGGTAAAGCAGGAAGAGAGCAACGACCTGGCATTCGGACCCGCAATCAGCAGACGACCCCATGGCGGCCGATCAATTTTGATCCGAGAACGAAATTTGAAGCGCATCAACTGCTGCGCAGTGGTCTCGGCATCGGGCTGATCCAGCTCTAACAGAAGGGCCTCCTCTAGGGGGTAGACATAAAACGCGGACAAAATCTTTCCCTTGGCGGAGAGGAGGGTGTTATAGATTGCTTTGTCGGTTCGGGGAAGGCGAAGGTCGTTGCTGACCAGATTTTGCAGGAAGGGAAGACGGTCCGGCCCGCTAACAAAAAGCCTTCCCGTGTGTGAAAGGTCGGCGAGACCGACCCGTTCACGAATGGCGCGATACGCATCAAGATGTGGCGCAGTCTCCGATCCCCTCACGACTTTTTGGCTTTGGCCTTTCGTAGGGACGGTGCAGACAAAACCCGCGTGAGCTGGCTGCTCCAGTATGCCCGCCGCTGCTTTTTCCATAAAGCACGTTCGTTAAGATCACGCTCGGCACGAGCGCTCCGGTCCTGGGCAGACCCCTTGCCGGTGGGCGCGGGAATCGCATCTGCCGTCGCCCGGTCCTTTTTCATGCCTGGCTTCACGCCTGGTTTTTCTGAGTGTGAAACCCTTTTTTCCATGTCATCTCCGATTCGCCTCGAACACGATTAGCCTCGAACATAAGGGCTTCTTGACTACAATATGTTGTAGCTTTACGACCGCAGACTGTACAAAAACCCCAACTTTGGCACTGTACCTGTTTCCCGTGCTTCTTGTCAATCT
>CAZQIT010000198.1:0-3290 GCA_964592995.1 uncultured Nitrospirota bacterium
AACACGGAAGTTAAGCCCTCCAGGGCCGATGATACTGCACTCGCGAGGGTGTGGGAAAGTAGGACGCCGCCGGATTTTAAAAAAAAGCCCCCGTTCAGCAATGGACGGGGGCTTTTTGTGTTGTTTTTAAGGTAACTATTCAGGTCTATCCGGAGAGGATCGGATCGGGTGGCTGATTTTGAAAGGTGAGCGTGAGAGCGTGGAAGAGGTTTCGGCCCTGTTTGCGCAGGGTGGCAAGGTAGGAGCGGATGGTGGCGAAAGACTCGGCACCCGCGACCGTGCGAAAGCAACCGGAAGTCTTTTGCTTGAGTTTTGGCATACGAATCGCGCGTTCGGCTGGGTTGTTGTCGAAGGGCACACGCGCATCGGAGAGAAACCGCAGCACGTCGTCGGCGTGCTGGCGCAGACGCATGAGAAGATTGAACGCGGGCGATTGCTTGATCCGCCCGCGCCGTCCCGCGTTTTGCGTACAGGGCGGGTTGTCTCGCACCCCTTCCGCTAACACGGCGTCATACTCGCAGCGCAACTGCGCAATCTGCGTGTGGGTCAATGCCTGATCACGACCTTTAGCCGCATCGGCCTGGTCTTTGGCCCGGCGCAGAAAGTCGATCATCTTTCGCGGCCAGGCCTGTTCGGTGGTTTCCTCCAAGTAAATGAGTTCGCGCAAGTGATGGGCGTTACACAGCGCATGGGCACAGGGGTATTCGCGATAGGAGGTCCAACCATCATGCACGGCAACGCCGGTGAATCCAGGCAGAATGCCAAAGGCGTCCATCGCGATCTGACCTCGCCTGGGGTGTGTGCCGTACCACGTGAGGTCGGGCGTGGTTGCCGTGTGCAGCCAATGCAGCCGCTTGTCCACCTGCTGACCCGTCTCATCAAAGTGTACCACCGGCGCGGCTTGGATTGCCGTCGCGATGCGTTCTACGACGGGCGTCAGGATCTGGGCGGCTTGGGCAATGCGGGTCTGCACGCTCCCCGTCGAGATCGGAACACCCCACAGATCGGACAAAATTTGAGTCGTGCGCTCCATCATCAGCCGTGGGGGCAACAGTTGTTGTTGCGTCAGATAAACCACCGTGCCCTTGATCACAGGGCACGTATTGCGCGGGCGCTGTGACCGTATCCGGAAACGCGCTACGCTGACGGTGACCACACTGGCAACGCACTTCACGGCAGAGGTGTTCCGTGACGCGCAGAACCGGTTGGACCAGATCGAATACCTTACGCCGTTCTTCCGATACGACCTCTGCCTCCGCGCCAAGACGTTTGCCTGCCGCGCTCACAGTTTCGGATGGGTCGTCCGGATCAAGGACAGGATCGTGGGTATAGACATGACGTGTCAGGAACAGCGATGCGACGCTGTTTCGCAGAATGTTTAACGTTTTTGCAGCACGGCTTCGATCTGGTATTCTCCCACCGGGTGAACATGATCCGGAAGCGGAAGCCAGCCCTCACGACACACTTTTGCGTAAATCCATCAGGTTTGGTGGCCAATGGCCTCATCAATCACGCGGCGCAAAGAGACCGTCACGGGCGGCTCATCATCGTCCGGCAGATAGAACCGTTTATGGTCTTTATTCCAGCGTGACGGCAGTGTGCTGCGCTTTTCATATAAATCACGGTGCGGAACCGCAATGATTAAAAAGCCGCCCCGTTTCAGAATGCGGGTCCAGTTTCGCAGCGCCGTCGCCTGGTCCATGATATGTTCCAGACAGTGACTGGAATAGACATAGTCATACGTTCCCTCGGCAATGCCCGCCATAAAGGTGGCGTCCCCCTGTTGCTTGTCCCATCCTTCCGCATCGGGCGTCACGCGATCGTAGGCGCCACATCCTACGTCGATGCCCCGCCCCGCGCAGTAGTGTTCAAAAAAACCTTCGCGCAGCCGCCGGGGGTGTGATTGCGCCGTTTCGCCCCTCCGTTTATTGCGCTTCCGATACGCCGCGGAGAGGTTATAAGGATGCAACCGCGCAAGCCGGAGGCGGGCGTAGAAAAAATACCGCAAGAAAATAGACGGCGGCCTATCAGGATGATACACCCTCCCTTCCGTTTGCGCGGAAGACATTGCAGACCTCCATCAGTGGGTCGAAATGGCGATCTTCGGAGAACGACTCGGAAATCTCGCGGGCACGGCGGCGCAGCAGGACGCGGTCACTCTGGCAGGCCAGCCAGAGAAGTGCTACCCGTTGCGCCACGTCCGCAGCATCGGAGAGGATAAAGGAAG
Organism: uncultured Nitrospirota bacterium; assembly: GCA_964592995.1. GTDB lineage: Bacteria > Nitrospirota > Nitrospiria > SBBL01 > CAZOFZ01 > CAZOFZ01. The sequence goes on from CAZQIT010000198.1 coordinate 2,228, forward strand.
AAAGCGCTCCGGTCAAGATTTCCGAAGCGCCGTTGGCCCGCGTGGTGATGACCGGAAGGCCGGAGGCCAGCGCCTCCAGGCAGACATTGGCGAATGGGTCATACAACGTTGGCAGGGCCAGCACATCCGCAGCGACTGGGGATGTTATTCATGGACGAGACCTTAGGGTTTGGAAGGTCTGTTCAATGCCCTCCTTTGTGAGCAGCCCGCCCGTCATCCGTTCTCGAATGATCCCGTCTGAATCAATGAAAAACGTCACCGGCAGACTCCGAATACCGTAAGCCTCGGCCACAACCGTGTTTCGATCCAGCAGCAGGGGGAAAGAGAGGCCGCGCACGTGCCGTTCGGCCTCCTCCTTCCTCTCCCCGAAGTTGACGGCAAGCACAACCAAACCGTCGTTTTTGTGCCGCTGATACGCCGCCTCGATCTCCGGCATCTCCTTTTTGCAGGGTTCGCACCAGCTCGCCCAGAAGTTGACCAGCACGACCTTGCCGCGAAATTCCGAAAGAGACACGCGACGCCCCTCAAACGACTCCAGCGTGAAATCCGGAGCCGGACCACCCATTTGCGGCGGCCTCGACCCCATCCCCACCAGTAGCAGAGCACCCATGCAAGAAAACAGAACGCAGAACGCCTGCCAGCCCCCCGCCTGGATGCGTTCCCTTGTACTTTTAATGGTGCGTGAGTTCTTCATCTAACGCGTTCCTCCGGCTAAGGGTTCATCCATGAATAACATCCACACAAAGGGCAAACGAGTCGCCCTGTTTGCAAGGCGCGAGGAGCGCGCATACCCTTTGGTATGTAAGCGATGAGCAACGCAGCAAACAGGGATGAATCGGTAGCCCGACTGGGGATGTTATTCATGGACGAGCCCTCAGTATGGGCAAGCTAACCGATAAGGAGCGCAAGCGTGGACTACGATATTAAAGACATTGGTTTGAGTGAAAAGGGACGGCTTCGGATGGAGTGGGCCGAGCAGAGTATGCCGGTGCTGCGTCTGATTAAAAAAAGGTTCAAAAAAGAGAAGCCGCTGGCAGGGATACGCATCTCGGCCTGCCTGCAT
>CAZQIT010000199.1:0-7402 GCA_964592995.1 uncultured Nitrospirota bacterium
GCCAGGGTCGATTGCCAGCGTGCGCTTTGGCCTAGCTCGCGTGATCGCGCGTCGCCTGTCCATCTGCCCGTGTTGCGGCGAGAACCGTGGGCGCAAGCGGCCTAATCGTGTGGCTTTGAATTTATAACACAGTACAATTAATTCTCCATTATCTATTCTCAATTCTCCATTGTCCGCTGATCCCAGACTTTTTTTTAAGCCAGTCCAGCTCCATTTTCAACCGCCCAATCTCGGAATAAAGCCGCTCCGGGCTGGCGGACGGATCGGCAGGTTTCGGGCCGCGTTTGGCATCAAACAGGCTGGAAGCCTGCTCTTGCAGCTCCTTCTTCCACGTGCCGGCCTGCGTCGGATGAACACCATAATCCTGGCCAATTTCGTTCACCGTCTTGATACCACGGATCGCTTCAAATGCGACCTTGTCCTTGAACTCACCTGTAAAAATCTTGCGCTTCGTTTCACTCACAACCCGCTCCTCAATTGCAGCAGGTTACCATCTTAATCTATTGTCTGAAAACGAGGGTCCACTATACTTCAAACAACTCAAACAGACCTTTGGGGAATATGATTTCAAAAAGACCTTTATCTATTTGCATCGGATCAACCTCACTAAAGGGTTATCCCCAGATTGTAGCACGTATCATCAAAACCCATTATTGCGTGTGTCCATCTTCAGCAACTTTGGATAAGTCGTGAGGTTGCGGCGGCGGCAGCAGCCTGAATGGATTCGTTAACACTTAACCAGAGCGATCAGTTTTACAATAAAATCATGCACATCCTCGTGAATCTCGTCGGCGCTCATACTGATGGCCACCTGCTCGCGATTGAGAGTCAGAGACGGTGAGCCATTTCGTAGTTGCTGAAAAAGTGAGTCATTGTTCTCAAACAGAATGCGTTTGCCGTCCACCACGCCAAACACGTTCGCAGTGACGTTCCTCCAGCTCTTTCCGTGCGGCAAGGTCAAATTCTCATTGGCAAAAAACGTGTCGATGATCTGAAAAGCGGGTTGCGTAAGTAAAGGGTGCCCACCATTCTGCCGCAGTGCAGCCCGCCTCCAAGCCTCCGGCACCAGCAGGTAATTTTCGATATTCTTGCGTTTCCACTCGGCCAGCGCGGGGTTATCCGGCTCGGGGCGAAAGGCGCTGTCCTGGTTGTCGTAGTCGAAGAGCATCAGCCTCGAAATTTCCGGGATGATCTGCTTCAATGCGGCGAAATGCTGGTCCGCCTGGCTCTTCATCGCTTCCTTGTTGCCACCGCCCATCGATTTGAAACAGACTTTGTCCATCGCGGCCTGAGCACCGCATTGATCGGCCCAGGCGCGCAGGATGCGCGCGTCGCTTTCGCCCTCCACATAGAGGATATAGGGCGACGTCATCAGCCGGACGATCTCCTCATTTGACACTTCTGACATGGCCCGCAGCACTTCGGGCGTGGACGGGATACGTTTTGGAACGTGGCTTAAGAGGGAAACGATCTGGCTGGCATCCACACCGCGCGCGAACTCCTCCGCATGTGTGGCAATCAGGAATTGCGTGTTCCGCTCACTGGACTTCCGTTTGAAGTAAGCCAGAATCTCGCGTTGAAGGTTGACGTGGAGGTGCGCATCCGGTTCGTCAAGCAGGATGGTGGTGGGTTGATAGCCGTACAGAAAAGCCAGCAGGGTGAGCGTCTGGTGAAAACCACTCCCCCCGGCGATGATGTCGTAGTCCTTGCCGTTCTGGTTATACTCGACCGTGATATAGACATCCTTGGCGGAGTCGTATTTCGGTTCTTGAATTTTGACCGAGAACCAACGGTCAATAACACCAGCCACTTCCTGCCAATCTGCAGGGAGTTTATAGCCCTTGGGCAAACGCCCATCCGGCCCACGGACCGGTGAAGGACAAACTTTCAATAGCAGATTCCTTAGCACACTTCCGGGCTGGCCTTTACCCACCTGCTGGCGGGTCGGGGCAATATCCAACCACTTCTCCATCGGCTCAAGGCCGGAAAATGGTGGCACATAGGCAATCTTCGGCAAGTCGCCCTGCTGCTCGCAGGCGCGGAATTTCACCCAGCCACCGCTGGGAATGGCATAGATGGTCTGTGGCGAATGATAGCGCAATTCCACGCCAAACGAATCCGTTTCCCCTGTGGCACGCCGCCACTCCACAAGAATAGCAATCAGGATGTATTCCTGTTTTTTGTTGCCGGGATCCCCTGGCCAGTGCCGATCCGTCCTATCCTTCCAAATCAGGTTGAATTCCGGTACGGGTAAGGCCGTAAAATTGGGCAGCACCACCTGAATTCCCTTAATTCCCTTAGAGCCGCCGCGTTTGGATAGATGAAATTCATCCACGCAAAACTGCCAGATGGCCAATGCCTGGAGCACCGTGCTCTTGCCACTGTTGTTGCGCCCAACGAGCAGGTCGAACGAAGTGAAGTCGTAGACCTGCTCACCGACGCTCTTGAAATTGCGCAAGGTCAATCGCGTTATCATGCTGGCACCCTTTCCCCCCGTGGAAACACCGGTCTATGGAATCTCCAGCACCTTCGGGTACGTCGTGAGGTTGCGGCAGCCGTCGTCCTGCACCAGAACCATGTCCTCGATGCGCACCGCGCCGATGTCGGGATAATACAGGCCCGGCTCCACCGTGACGACTTCGCCGGTGGTGAGCGTCCAGTCCGACTTGCTGATGCGGGGCGGCTCGTGGATGTCCAGTCCCACGCCGTGGCCGGTGCCGTGGAAGAAGCCCTGCATCCGGCCTTCAACCTTGCCCGTTTTGTAGCCGCGCAACTCAAAGAGCGCCTCAATCTCTTCGTGAATTGCCTTGCCGGAGGCGCCATTTTTCACGCGGGAGATGCCCAATATCTGCCCTTCTAAAACCGTGTCGTACAGCCGCTTGAGGCCGTCCGACGCGCGGCCTTTCACCACCGTCCGGCTCATGTCGGCAAAGTAGCGGCTGTCGCTCGACCGTGGAAAGACATCAAAGATGATCGGTTCGTGGGCACGCAATGGCCCCGATCCGATGTTGTGCGGATCGCAGGCGTCGATGCCGCAGGCGATGATCGTATGCTGCCCCACGCAGCCTTTGGCCATCAGAGACAGATGCAGCCGCTGCCGCACCGACTCGGAAGTCAGCGCTGTACCATCGTGATAGATGAACCCGTCCCGGATCGTGGCCGCGCGAAGCATCTGCATCACCTCTTCCACCGACTCTTCCACGGCCACCTGCGCCGCCCGGATCGCGGCCACCTCGACCTCGGACTTGATGGCGCGCTCCGCAAAGAACGGTTCTTCTTTCACCGAGAGCTTCACGCCCAGCGCGCGCAGGGCGTCGGCCTGGTCAAGCGGGAAGTTGCCCGGCACGGTCAAATCAAAAACACCGTGGTCGGAAAGAAACGTGTAGACGACATCGGCCCCGCGCGGCTTCTCAATCCCCCTCTCTTTTGTTCGGTCCCGAAGGTCGGAGTAGGAAATCACCTCATCCACGCGCGACTGCGCCCGCGCCCGATCCACCTCCAGATCGCTCATGAGCAGATAGGATCGTCCGTGAAGGACCAGATAGATGAAGTCGTCCGGTGCCAGAAACCGGCTAGCGTAATACAGATTGGAATCGGCCTCGCTGGCCGCGATGATTAAAAGATTGTCAGACATTCAAATACTCCATTTATGCGGGCCGATAGGTGGGAATTAACGCCTGAAGTCGGGCCTCAATCTCCTGGCGGTCGGTCGTATGATCCATTTGGGAGAACGCTTCCAGATGCGTCTTCAGATCGTGGGTAAGCGGCTGATGTCGGGCCAGGCGAATCCGTTCGTGGCGGGTGGGCGAGACGGCTTCGTCCTCCTCGAACATCCGCTCGACCAGCTTTTCTCCGGGACGCAGACCGATATATTCTATCCGAATGTCCCGATCGGGCGAAAGACCGGACAGGAGAATCATCAGCCGGGCCAGATCGGTCAATTTGATCGGCTCGCCCATGTCCAGCACAAACGTCTCTCCCCCCGCTCCCAGCACCATCGCGTGCAACACCAGCCGCACCGCCTCTCCAATGGTGATGAAATAGCGCGTGATGTCCGGGTGGGTCAGGGTGACCGGCCCCCCTGCTTTAATCTGCTCCCGAAAAAGGGGCACGACGCTCCCGCTGCTCTCCAGGACATTCCCGAAACGGACGGCCACCATTCGACCGCCTCCGGTTTCATAAAAATGTTGCGCCAGCATTTCGGCCACCCGTTTGGTCGCCCCCATCACGCTGCTGGGAGAGACCGCCTTGTCGGTGGAGATCAGCACAAACCGATCCGCGCCGTGCTGCCTTGCCGCTTCCATCACGCGGTAGGTGCCCAGGATATTGTTTCGCACCGCCTCCGGCGGATTCATCTCCATCATCGGCACATGTTTATAGGCCGCCGCGTGAAAGACAATCCGAGGCTGGTGCTGGCTGAAAATCCAATCCAGCTTCGGAATGTCCAGGATGTCCCCCAGGAGGGCTTCCACGCGGAGTTGGGGGAAGCGTCGCGAAAGTTCCAGACGAATATGATGCAGATTGTTTTCGCTCTGCTCAAAGAGCAAAAGCCGCGCGGGGCCAAAAGCCGCCACCTGACGCGAGAGTTCCGAACCGATGGAACCGCCCGCGCCCGTAATCAACACGCATTGGCCCCGAATCGTTTCCGCAACCTCCGGATCCATCCGCGTGATCTCCGGCCTTCCGAGGACGTCTTCAATATCCAGATTCCGAATATCGGTGGGGCTGGCCCGGCCCGCCAGGATGTCCGGCAACGGCGGCAGCGTGCGGATCGGAAGCCCCAGCGACTTGCACTGATGAATGATCTCCCGGATGCACTCCGGCGTGGCGGAGGGCATGGCGATCAGAATTTCATCCGGAGAAAACGCCGAGACGGCGGCCGAAAGGTCGGCACGGCTTCCGACGACGGGAACATCGTGCAGACTCATCCCCTTTTTTTGAGGATCATCGTCGATGAACGCCACCGGTTTTCGGTTGTAGGCGGCGTTTTTCATCATGTCGCGCGCCACCATCTCTCCGGCGTCCCCCGCCCCAAAGATCAACACCCGTCGCGCTGTCGTTTCCGTCCGCGTCCGTGTGATAAAAACGCGCCTCATGATTCGCAGTCCGAACAGTATTAACAAAAAGAGCAGGCCATCCAGCAGGATGACGGCGCGCGGATAGCCGGAGATCACAAGCGTAAGGCCCCAGACGGCGGCGGAACTCGACACCGTCGCCCAGACAATGTGGAGTTCATCCTGCGCGTCGGTGTAGCGCCAGAACCCCTGGTGCAGCCCAAAATAGCGCAACGCCAGCATTCGGCAGGCCAAAACAACCGGAAGCATTTTCAGAAAGGGGGCAAACAGCGCGGGGGGAATGGATCCGTCAAAGCGCAGTAAAAAGGCGAAAACGTTTGCAAGACAGATGGCGGCGATATGGAGCGCAACGACGGCTTCTTTGCGGTGATGGGCGGCCACCGCTTGGAGGCCCTTCATCCGTTCCGGGTCGATTTTCATCCTATCCCTTCTGGACGGCGTCGGCGATCGCCTCGGCGGAGAGACCATAGAGGTGGCGCAGGTATTCCTGATCGCCCACCACGGGTGGGAATACCGAAGGCAGACCGATCCGTTTGAGCCGCGCCCTGGGGTGGGGCATCTCCGCGAGAATCTCCGAGACCGTGCTGCCCAGGCCGCCATGGACGCTGTGCTCTTCGATGGTCACAATGCGTTGGGCTTTCATGGCGGCGGCAGTGACCGCCACGTGGTCAATGGGTTTCAGCGTGTGCATACTGATCAGCCCCGCATCCACGCCCCGCGCACGGAGCAGACGGCAGGCCGCGTGTGCGTTGTTTAGAATGCCGCCGGTCGAAATGAGGACGACCTCAGCCCCTTCAAAAAGCGTCACAGCCCGGCCGATCTGAAAGTCGATGACGTCGGCGTGGATTTTCGGCTCTCCCCCGCGTCCTAGGCGCAAATAGCAGGGGCCGGAATGCGCAAAAATTGCGCGCGTGGCCGCCGCCGTTTCAACCGGATCGCCCGGCGCCACAACCGTGAGGTTCGGCAGGGCACACATCACCGCCAAATCTTCCGTGGCATGGTGGCTTGCCCCCAGCGGCCCATAGGCAAACCCGCCGCCGATGGCCACGATCTTGACGTTGGCGTGGTGGTAGCAGGCGTCGTTCCTGATCTGCTCCAGGCAGCGCAGCGTCGGAAAGTTGGCAATCGAATAGGTGAAGACCACCCGCCCTTCCAGCGCGAGGCCGACGGCCAGGCCGGTCATGTTCTGCTCGGCCACCCCGGCATTGAGGTATTGACGGGGGAACTTCGCGGCAAAGTCGGTCAGCACGCCAAATCCCAAATCCCCCGTGATGAGCAAGACGCGCGGGTCGCGCGCGGCGATTTCCGTAAGTGTCCGAACAAAAGCATCTCTCATGGGACATCTCTCATGGGACATCTCTCATGACGCACCCGTCAGCTCGGCCAGCGCCTGTTCGTATTCGTCTCCCTGCGGGCTGCGGTAGTGCCACAGGACGGTGTTTTCCATAAACGAAACCCCTCGGCCTTTGACGGTGTGCGCAATGACGCAGGTGGGACGCGCATCCTGCGTGGGATCGACTTCAAGTACCTGCCGGAGCGAATCGTGGTCGTGGCCGTCCACCTCAATCGTCTTCCATCCGAACGCACGCCATTTCTCGGCGAACGGCTCCAGGCCCAGGGTGCTCTGAATGGTGGCGAGGCTTTGAATTTTGTTGTAGTCGACGATGACGATCAGATTCGAAAGTTGATGGTGCGGCGCAAAGAGGATCGTCTCCCAGTTGGAGCCTTCGTCGCACTCGCCGTCGGAGAGCAACACATAGACGCGGTGCGACTGGGCGTCCAGCCGAGCGGCGTAGGCCATTCCCGCACCGACCGCCAGGGCGTGGCCGAGCGAGCCGGTGGAGAACTCCACGCCGGGGATGCCAATGTGCGAGACGTGGCCAGAGAATTTGCTGCCGTTCATGCAGTGCTTGGCCAGATCCGAAACGGGGAAATAGCCCGACTCGGCGAGCGCCGCATAGACCCCCGCGCCTGCATGGCCTTTGCTTAAAAGAAAGCGGTCGCGCGCCGACCAGGTCGGGTCATCGGGCCGTTTTTTGAGCACCGCGCCGTACAGCACGGCGACGATGTCGGCCATCGACAGCACCGCCGCGACGTGCGAACTCTTCCCCCGATGCGTCATTTCAATTGCGTGTCGCCGGATTTTAAGCGCCAGCGACAGAGTGTCTATTGCAGGGGCTTGCGTCGCCCCCTCCACGGGCAAAGCCCGTGGGGCCTCCCCTTCAACGCCGCTTTGCGGCGGATGAGAACAATCCACCGACAAGATTGCAGGGGCTTGCGTCGCCCCACGCAGGGGTCGCACCCCCTCCACGGGCCAAGCCCGTGGA
>CAZQIT010000200.1:0-21823 GCA_964592995.1 uncultured Nitrospirota bacterium
TGATTCTGGGTTGGACGCTGCACAGCGATTGCGTGGTTCGGATCACCCCGCCGCTAACCCTTTCGGAAGACGAGATGGAGAAGGGACTGCGCATCATTCGGGAAGTGCTGACAGGAAGCGCGGGGCCTTGTGCGCAGTGACACGCAGCAGGCAATGATGACGGATACTGCCCTCCGGCAGGGGGGGTGTCGTTGAAAGCCGGAGTGGGTTTCAAGCCCGCCATCCCAAAAACGCGACAGCCTTGCTTGAATACCGTGCATGAGTTGTATTATCATCCCGCCTTTGTCGGAGGGTTACGATCATGCTGTCTACTTTCTTCTCTGAATCCGTTGCTTACGCGCAAATTCCGGGTGAGGGGCCTTCTGGCCCTGCGGCCCTGATTTCATTTGCCCCCTTTATCCTCATTTTCGGGCTCTTCTACTTTTTGCTGATGCGTCCCCAGCAACAAAAGGCAAAACAGCGAAAAGAGATGATCAAAAACCTGAAAAAGGGAGACCGCGTCATGACGACCGGCGGACTGATGGGTACCGTCGTCAACCTTGCGACGGATGTACTGACGCTTCAAGTGGCCGACGGTGTGCGCGTGAAGGTCAAGCGCGCGTACACTGAAGAGATCGAAGAGGCCAAGGTCTCGGAAGTGGATGAGGGAGGGGCATGAAGCGAAGGGTTCGAGGACGGCTGATTCTTATTCTGGTCATGGTGATCTTCTCCGTGCTCTTTTTTCTGCCGTCCACGCCAATCTATTCCCATCTGCCCACCTGGTGGGGCCAGTATTTTCCGCACAAGGGCGTGACGATGGGCCTGGACCTTCAGGGAGGGATGCACCTGGTGCTGGAAGTGCAGACCGATAAGGCGGTGGATCATGCGGTTTCGCGGAGCATGACGGTCCTGAAAGGATTGCTCGAAGAGAAAAAAGTGGGGGTGAAATCCATACAGCGCGACGGACGGAATATCGTCCTGATCTTTGCGCCGGAAGGCAAGGAAACCGTCAAAGCACTGCTTTCAAGCGAGTTCTCGCACTTCAAAAGCGAAGAGGGGGCGCCGGGCAATGAGGTCAAAATGACCCTCTCCCTGCCGGAGGCCGAAGTCAAACGGATTACCGACGCCTCGACCGCCCAGGTGCTGGAGACGATCCGAAACCGAATTGACCAGTTCGGCGTGACGGAACCGCTGATTCAACAGCAGGGGATTAACCAGGTGCTGGTGCAGTTGCCGGGGGTCAAGGAGCCTGCGCGGGCGATGGAGCTGATTGGCAAAACAGCGCTGCTGGAGTTCAAGCTGCTGGACGAGGATCATCCGGTGGCGGGACAGCTTCCCGACAGCGTCGAAGCGGATCAGTCGGATGCAATGCTTAAGGCCTATGCCGACAAAATTCCGCCGAGTGATGAGATTCTTTTCGAGCGGCTTCAGGACAAGGAGACGGGCCGGGTCTCAAAGCGCCCCTATCTGGTCAAAAAAGGGGCGGTGCTGAGTGGCGACACCTTGAGCGACGCGCGGGTTTCCATCGGGGAATTCAATGATCCGTATGTCTCCATCACCTTTGATCCGACGGGCGCCCGAATCTTCGAAAAGGTGACCGAGGCGAATGTCCGGCGGCGTCTGGCCATTGTGCTGGATAATACGATCTATTCCGCGCCGGTCATTCAGGAAAAAATCGGCGGAGGACGCGCCCAGATCAGCGGTACCTACACCACGGAGGAGGCCTCCGATCTGGCAATTGTGCTTCGGGCGGGTGCCCTGCCTGCACCGGTCGAAATCATTCAGAACGTGACGGTCGGTCCGTCGCTGGGGCGCGACTCAATTGTGATGGGGCTGCGCGCGGGGGTCATCGGAACCCTCCTGATTGTACTGTTCATGATTTTTTATTACCGTTTGTCCGGCCTCCTGGCCGATTTTGCGATGGCCCTCAATGTCGTTCTGCTGGTGGGCGCACTCGCGGCGTTGAACGCCACGCTGACGCTCCCTGGCATTGCGGGGATCATCCTGACGATTGGCATGTCGGTCGACTCCAATGTTTTGGTGTTTGAGCGGATTCGAGACGAGATCAAGGGGGGAAAACCGGTGCGTCTGGCCATTGATTCGGGATATGACCGGGCCTTTTCGTCCATTTTGGACTCCCATGTTACGACGCTGATTACGGCATTTGTCCTGTTTTTATTCGGCACAGGGCCGATCAAAGGATTCGCCGTCTCGCTGTCGCTGGGTGTCCTCATCAACCTGTTCACCTCCCTGGTCGGCACCCGCGTGGTCTTTGATTTTGTCAGCGCCCGAAAACGTTTGGAACGATTAAGTATTTAACTGTGATTCCCGTGGGAGACCGTCGTGATTGAGCTTTTCAAAAAAACGGAGATTGATTTTATAGGAAAGCGCCGAATGTTCTTTACCCTCTCCGGCATCATGGTCCTCATCGGTCTTGTGGCGCTGGTTCAGATCACCCGAGGTGCGGGCCGTCTGGGAATTGATTTTGTCGGCGGGGCCGTCGTGGCGCTTAAATTTGAAACGCCCGTTGCGATTCATGCGGCGCGATTGGCGCTGGAAGAGGGGGGCATTCAGGGTGCGGAGCTACAGGAAATGGTCGGAGGGAACCGGCTGCTGATTCGATTTAAAAAACAAGAGATCAAAGATATCGACGATCAAATCCGGAAGGTCTTTGCCCAAAAATTTCCGCAGAATCCCGCTTTGATTGAAAGCAGCACGCAGGTGGGGCCGACCATCGGCCAGAAGCTCAAAAAAGATGCACTCCTGGCCATCACCCTTTCCATGATTGGTATTATCCTCTACATTGCCGTGCGGTTTGAGTTTCAGTTTGGCATTGCCGCCGCCATTGCCACCCTTCACGATGTCCTGGTTATCCTGGGGGTGATGTTCCTGCTCAATAAAGAGATCACGCTGCTGATGGTCACGGCCTTTTTGACCCTTGCGGGCTATTCCCTCAGCGATACCGTGGTCGTATTTGATCGCATCCGCGAAAACTTGAGGTTCCGCAAACAAGAATCATTCCCCCAGATTATCAACAAGTCGATCAACGACGTGCTGGCCAGGACGTTCAATACCTCCTTCACCACGTTTATGGCTGTACTGGCCCTCTTTCTCTTCGGCGGAGAGGTGCTGCACGACTTTGCGCTGGCCATGCTCCTGGGCATCATCGTCGGCACCTACTCTTCCTGGTTTATTGCCAGCCCCCTGCTTCTGCTCCGACCCAAAAAACCTTAACTTCTTAAACCGAATTGTTCAACGCCAGTGTTTAGTTTCAAAAGTTTGCGATACTTTCTACCCCTCCTCACCTCCCCTTGCAAAGGGGAGGAATCCCCTCCTTTACAAGGAGGGGCAAGGGGAGGTCGTGGTGGGATTGGAACCGAGGAACAGAATACAATCACTTATTTATGCAATTCAACGCCAAGAATATCTCTACCAGATGGGGATCGAACTGTTTTCCCGCGTGGCGGGAAAGCTCTTCGCGGGCCTCCGCGTGGGTGACGGGCTGCCGATAGGGGTGCGGTTGGGTCATGGTGTCCATGGCGTCCGCAATGGCGATAATCCGCGAATAAAGCGGAATCTCCTCCCCCGCCAGTCGATGCGGATAACCGCCCCCGTCCCACCGTTCGTGATGATGCAGGATGCCTCGGCCGATTTCCGGAGAAAGACGGATCGGCTGTAAAATGCCCACGGCGTTGGCGCAATGCGATTTGATCTGCTCAAACTCATCGGGAGAAAGAGGCCCCGTTTTTTCCATGATATTGTCCTGGCTGCTGATATGCCCAATATCATGCAGTGTGGCGGCCAGGCTCAGGTCATGTTTCTGCGCACGCGTCAGGGGTAAGCGGTCAGCCATCAGCCGGGCATACCGTTCCACCTCCGCCGCGTGGCCCTTGCTGCAGGGGTCTTTCACTTCGATGGCGGCGACCAGCGCCTGAAGGGTGTGAAGATAGCTCGTTTTTGCCGATTGGTAGAGGTGCACGTTTTCAATGGCGATGGCGGCCTGCCTGCAGAAAATGGCCACCAGTTCCGTATCGCTTTCGCTGAGGGGATGGGTGCGGGAATAAATCTGGATGACGCCGACCGCCTTCTCTCGCAGGCAAAGCGGAAGCGTCAGGAGGGAAGCTGTTTTGGAAGGACTGACCAAAGTATCTGAATAAGCGCTTTGCGCCGCCTCGCCCTGAATGAGAACCGTCTCCTTCCTGTCCAGGGCCATCCTGGCGATCCCTTCCGCGCGATGGAGGCCGTTCGAGCTGTTTTCGACCCGTCCCGCAGCAGCAGCCTGTGATAATGCGCCACTTTTTTCGTCCCGAAGCATCAGAGAGACATGGTCTGTCCGGGTCTCCTGCCGAATCCATTCGACGATATGTGCCATGAGCGCGTCCAGATCGTCACTCAGCATCAGCATGCGGCTGAACTGGGCCAGAGACATGAGTGACTTCATCCGCACATTTTCCCGGAGCAGGCGGTCCTTCTCCAGGGCTTTTCGGACGACGGCATGGAGTCCCTGTTGAGTGAAGGGCTTCAGGATATAGCCCGCAGCGCCCTCACGGGTGGCCGCCATGACGCTAGGAACGCTCCCATAGCCGGTCATGAGGATGACCAGGATGTCCGGCCTGAGCAATTTGGCATGTCGGATCACATCCAGGCCGGAGAGTCCCGGCATCTGGATGTCTGAAAGCAGCAGGTCAAACGGGAGACGTTCCAGCAACGAAAGCGCTTCTGTGCCGCTCTCCGTCACCTCCGGTTCAAATCCTTCCAGGGTCAGGAACCGCTTGACCAGTTTCAGGAAGACCGGTTCGTCATCGACGATCAGGACGCGATATGCAGGCATGAGAGAAGGGGTTATTCAGGGCAAGAGGTCCGCAGGGTAGTTAATCCGTTTACCCTCCTGAAAGCTGCGGTCGTAGTAGGCTTCATCGTAGATGAAGGTATGCGACGCTTCATCAAAATCCTTGATTTTGGGCATGATCAGCGGACGCGCCTTCTGGCATCCATATTCGACATGCTCCACGACATCTTCGGGAAAATGATAGAAGATGCTGTTGATCTCAATCCCCTCTTCGGTAATGAGGAAGCAGCGCCCCTGACCTTTGATATGCTGACAGTCATCCAGGATGGCCATGACGTCTTCTTCGGTGGCCAGGCCCGCTTCCAGGCGCAGGAGCCGTCCGGTAATCCGGCCCGTTCCCACCTTGCAGGCGGTGCATTGCCCGCACGATTCGATGGCCAGAAACCGTGAAAAGTTCAGCCCTGCCTGAATGACACAGGCGGTATTGTCATAGACGGTGAACCCGCCCGATCCCAGTCCGGATGGAATTTTTCGCATGGATGCAAAGTCCAGGGGCGTGTCGATCCGATTTGCCGGAATAACGGCATTCGTGGGGCCGGAAAAAACGGCCTGGAGATGGCGATCTGGCGGAAGCCCCCCGCCATACACCTCAATCAATGTTTTCAAGGAAGTCCCCAGCGGCAATTCATACATGCCCGGACGATTGACATCTCCGGTGAGGGTGAAGATCATGGTGCCGGGGGAGTCCGCCGTTCCGATGGATTTGAACCAGTCTGCGCCGTTTCTGAGGATGTGCGGCACCGTGGAAAGGGTCTCCACATTATTAACGACCGTGGGTTGACCGAAAAGACCGTACTCCACGGGGATCATCCCCTTGGCGCGGGGCCATGCCGGTTTGCCTTCGATCACCTCCAGCATGGCGCGGTCTTCTCCCAGCAGGTAGGAGTCGGGGCCTGGCACGATTTCGATTCGAATTTCCCGGCCCGATCCGAGGACATTTTCGCCCAAAAAGCCTGCGTCGAGGGCCTCATCAATGGCCCGCCGCAGCACGGCAATCTCGGCTTTGAAGACCCCCTTGATGCAGATGACATTCCGGTCTGTACCAATGGCATACGCGGCAATGGCCATTCCCTCAATGAGGGTATAGGGGTTCTTCTTGATCAGATACCGATCCTTATACGTGCCCGGTTCTCCTTCAGAGCCGTTGCAGACCAGACATTTCTTCGGGGGAAAGCCCAGCGCGTCGGCCTGTTTTTTACGCACCCCGTCCCACTTGATGCCGGTTGGAAACCCCGCACCGCCGCGACCCTTCAGGTTGGCGCGACGGATCTCCTCAATGATGGCCTGGGGGGTCATTCCCAAGGCTTTTTTGAGCGCCTCAAAACCCCTGCGTGCCAGATAGTCGTCCAGCGTTTTGAGCGGCTCGTCCGTTGGAAGCAATATTCGTTGTGGAGGCGCCATTTTCGATGCCCTTAGGGTTCAATCCCATAAAAGTGGCCGGATTATATCGGAGTCTACCGATTAAAACAACTGAAGTGGGTTATGCATGATGCGCATGTGGGTGCGTCCGGCTAAAGATTTCAGAATGCCTGCCGACAAAAGCGGGAGTTACTATGGGGCGATAATCCCAAAGTTGTTACGGGGCTTGACGTTCTTGATGGGTGAGGTCTATAGTGGCTCGGGTTTTTTAAAGGTGGGGGTGCTTATGTTAAAGGGTCTGCGCAAAGAGGCGTTTCTGGCGCTGGTTGTGGTGTTGCTGGGATCAGTGGTGGCTTTTGGCCAGGAAGACAAAAAGGCCGATGGCGTTCAGGTCGAGTTCAGTGTTTTTCGAGTGGTGATCAATGCCGAGGGGAAAGAGGTGCTGGAACCTGGCGACAAGGCGAAGCCTGGGGAGACGTTGGAATATCAGGCCGTCTATGTCAACAACGGCACGGAGGGGGTTACAGCGCTTCATGCCATCCTCCCCATTCCGAAGGAGATGGTCTATGCCGCCGGAACGGCGGATCCCGCCTCGGTGCAGGCCAGCCTGGATGGCAAGAAATATGAGAACGTACCGCTGATGCGCAAGGTGAAGCTGCCGGATGGCAAAACAGAGATGCGTGAAGTCCCTTACGAAGAATATCGTTTTCTGCTTTGGAATGTGGCGCGCCTAGACGCCAAACAGAGCATAACGACCCACGCGCGGATGCGTTTGGGTCATGGCGTGGCGCCGCATTCTGCAGCAGGGGATGCGGTGGAATCTGCAGTGAAGTCGGCAGTGAAGTCGAATGGAATGCCGCCGAAGGAATAGGGTGTGAACGCAACGCCCAAACAGTCAGAATCGGGCAGTCAGAGCTGGGCCAGAGCGGGTGTTCCTTCTGGTGTTTGGGAGTTGAGTTCTCAGGATGCGTGGGATGGGTGGTTTTAAACTTAATTTGTGGGGGAGTAAAATGAAGAATCGAAATGCAGTCGGGACGCTAAGGGGTTGGTTTTCGGTGTTGTTTCTCGGATTTGTGATGTTTTCTCTTCTGGCAGCGCAGGAAGCGCGCGCTGTGCACCGTGGGGTGCTCGGTAATGCGGACGCTCCGGTGGGCACCGAAATTAGCAATGTGGCGAGGGCGGAATATACCGACTCCACGGGCGCCATAAAAAACACAGAATCCAATCCCGTCGTGACAACAGTGGCCCAGGTTTATGATGTGAACCTAGAGGCCACCGCGATCAAATTGGTGCCCATTGGTGTCCAGGTGTCGTTTCCGCACACGGTCACCAATACGGGCAATGGCCCCGACTCCTATGCGCTGACTGCGGTACAGGTCGCCGGTGGTGTATTTACCCTTACCAATATTGAGATTTACGCCGATGCCAGTTGCGATGGCATCCCCGACAATGCCGTGAATATGACCGCTACGACTACATTGAGTCCCGGCGCCCCGTTCTGTTTCATTGTCACAGCAAATGTGCCAGCAACGGCACTGAATCTCCAGACGGTGGCCATGACCATAACGGCCACCAGCGTGAACGACACGCTGGCCAAAGATACGAATACAGATACGGTTATCGTGACGACTAATGCGGTGGTGGACGTCACAAAGTCTCTGGATATTGCACAAGGCCCCGAAGGGCAGACATTTACCTACACGATTGCGTACAGCAACAGGGGGAACGCGACCGCCACCAATGTGTCGATCACCGACATGGTCCCAACGGGACTGGACTATGTCGCCGCGAGTGGGCGTTGGAGCGCCTCCGGGGCAACAGCCTTGGGGGATACCGCTGCGGGCGTTGATCAAACGGTCGGTGCCGCGACCATGACCTACTCGGCTATAGCGGGTGTACTGCCTTTGAACACGCTGGTAACGGCGCTGATCTCAACCGTCGGGCCGGGGGCATCCGGATTCATCACCTTCCAGGTAAAGGTTCGCACAGACATCACAAACGCGCCGAGCTTCATCTTAAACGGGGGTGCGGGTCCTCTTGGTCTGGGCACGACAGGGATCGCGAATGAAACGGGAGAGGTGGCCGTTGGATATGATGATGGATCTGGCTCTGCGGCGACTCCAGATCAGGTAACGACTACGAATGTGGTAAGCTTTAATGTGATTTTGGATTCTGGTGTGACTGGAACCGGAGCCACGGTGGCCACTACGCCTCAGGGGAGTGTCTTTGCATTCGCGAACACATTCACCAACACAGGGAGTGGCCCGGATACGTTTAACATCACTCTGGGGACGAGTACGTTTCCGACGGGAACGACCTTTGCCTTCTTGGCCGGCCCCAGCGATGCGGACAACACGGACAATATGCAGTTGCTGGATACGAATGGAGATGGCATCGTTGACACCGGTATTGTGGCCGCGAATGCCACTGTTTCGGTGATTGTTTTGGTGACGCTTCCGACCGGCGCAACGGGTGGGCCGTTTACGGTGCAGAAGACGGCGAAATCCACGGCCGATCTGACGTCACCTTTGAGCACAACGGTGACGGATACACTGACGGTGATTGCTGCGGCGCAGGTCGATCTGACGAATAATAACCCAGAGCCTGCGGCAGTGGCTGCGGACGGCGAGGGGACTGACACCGTTGGCACGACGACGATCACCACGCTTTCCACCAATCCTGGGGGGAGTGTCACGTTCGAGTTGTTTGTCACAAACGAGGGTGGGGCGCCCGATACCTACACGCTGAGTTCTAATACGCTGTTCACCTTCTTAGGGGCCTCCGTACCTGCTGCGCCTGTGGGTTGGAGTGTGAATTTCTTCAAGGCGGCAGTCAATGTGGATGGCGGTTTGCCGGCTTGTACGACCCTGGTCACGAACACCGCACCGGTTACGGAGACCTCCTTGATTCCGGCGGGGCAGTTCCAGCAAATTTGCGCGGTGGTAACGGTGCCCGCTTCAGCGATTCCGACAAATAGCGCGGACATCTTCTTCAGGGCCACTTCGCCCACCTCCAATCCGACGAATCTTTTAACCTCTCTTGCACTGGATCGGAAGAAGGATCGGGTTAACGTGAATGAAGTTCGGGCCATCGCCCTGAGTGCAAACGGTGGGTCCACGATTTCCCCGAATGGTACGCGAGACTACATTCACCAGCTTTCCAACAACGGGAATATCACTGAATCGCTGATCAACATTACAACTTCCGATTCTCTTTCCGCAGACGGGTGGACATCAAACGTCTATCTGGATGGGGACAGCAACGGAGATGGTATCGTGGATGCTCCTCCTGATGGGAATTCTGCAAACGATACGCTGATCGCGTCAGGGAGTTCAGTGCTTAAGCAGATTACCGTTCCGGCGTTTGGCAGTGTTTTCCTGATCGTGAAGGTCTCTGCGCCTCTGGCTGCATCGGTTCCGGATGTGAATGTTACGACGATCACAGCGACGGCTACGCTGGTGTCTGTTGCTGCGATTCCACCTGCGGTGAGCAACACAGACACGACGACGGTGACGTCAGGGAGTGTGACGCTCGTTAAGACGCAGACGCTGGACGTTAACTGCGATGGCACAACAATACCGGATCCTGCCTTTTCAGCGATTCCCATCACGCTTCTTGCGAAGCCGGACACTTGTATTCGCTATCAGATCGTGGCGAGCAATAACGGGAATCTGCCCGTTACGGGCTTGACGATTACGGATAGTGTCCTGACCAACACTTCATACGAGACCAGTTGTGGGGCAGCCGCCGTAGCGGCGTCACCTACGATTACCCCGGCGCCTGCGATTACCGCACCTTTAGATGAAGCGACGTCGGGTACCATTTTGGCAACGATCGGTACGTTAAGTGCATCGGGCACAGCTACGGTCACCTTCTGTCTTCAGATCAACTAATACGTTTGGGGGTTGGGTGTGTCCTGTCACACCCAACCCCAGTCCCTTCCTCCCCCCTCCCCAAGACCCTCCCCGCCCGATGCAGGCCCCTTTTCAGTCGGGTTGCGTGGGAGTGTGCCGTGTGATCCCGGAGGGATGTCGTGCCCGGAGGGACGTCGTGCCCGAAGGGATGTCGTGCCCCGAGGGATGTCGTGATTAGAATCGTGAGCGATTGGAAACAGGCTGTGGTGGTGGCGACAGCGGAAGTGGATTGATGAGGCGGTTATGGGCAGCAGTTTCCGGAACCTTTACATCCGCATTTCGGGGTTCTTGTTTTTGGCGCTCCTGTGCAGTCCGCAGGGGGCTTCTGCCCTGACAGAGGCTGGGACCCGGATCACGAATGTGGCGACCGCCCGCTACACGGACCACATCGGGGCCTCTCGCACGTCAGAGTCCCTGCCGGTGGTGCTAACCGTGGCGCAGGTGGCCGATTTCACCCTGACCTCGGATGCCTGCCGTGTTGTGTCGCCTGCAGGCACAGCCTACTTCCCACACACCCTGACCAACACGGGCAATGGCCCTGACACATTCTCCTTGGCTGTTGCCAATGTGGCAGGGGGAGACTATACCTTCTCCAGCTTGGTGATCTTCTCGGATGCCCTCAATGGGGACGGTATTCCAGACAATGGTGTCCCCATTTCCAGTACGGGCGTACTCCAAATCGGTGGGCAGTACCCGTTTATTGTGGCGGTGTCGGTTCCGGCCACGGCTCAAAATGGACAAACAGCCGAGGCGCGGGTGTCGGCTGCTAGCGGTCTTGATGGCGGGGTTACGGCCACCAATACCGATTGTGTGACCGTGACGGCCAATGCCATCGTTACCGCCACGAAGGCCCTGGAGGGTGTCCGGTCTGGGCTTTCGCCCAGCGGGCCATATACCTATACCCTCTCCTACACCAACACCAGCAATGCGACCGCCACAAATGTCAAGTTTACGGACAGCCTGCCTCCGGGCATGACCTATTTCCCAAACAGCGGGACATGGAGCGCACTGGGTGTTCTGAACGATGCTCAAGGTGGACTGGAGGGAACGGCGCCGAACACGATTGACTATTCGGTATCCGGAAATATTGTTACGGCCATCCTCACCGAAATCTCACCCAATCGGAGCGGAGCGATTTCATTTCAGGTCACCGTGGATGCGGGCCTTCTGTCGCCACGGCAGATGGATAACAAGGTCTCCTTTGAATATGACGACAGCGCGACGACACACGCTGGCCCGTTTAACACCAATATCGTCAGCTTTTCTGTGCTGCAAGTGCCCGGCGTTACCTTGGCAGCCCCCCCCGCCCCCGCACCCAGTATTTTTCAAGGCCAAACGGTTACTTTTGAAAACGTGGTAACCAACACCGGAAATGGTACCGACACCTTCGATATCACGATTGTGTCGAATACCTTTCCAAGTAACACCAGCTTCCGGCTCTATGCATCGGGCGGGGTGATCCCCCTGCTGACGACGGACAAGGATTCCATCCCCGATACTGGCCCGCTGCAACCGGGACAGTCATACACGGTGGTCTTGGTGGCGATCCTGCCGCCGGGGGTGACGGGGGGTCCATTCAGTGTCAGCAAGATGGCGACATCTTCGGTGGATGAAACAGTTTCCGCCACAACGACCGACACGCTGGAGGGGATTATCGGCAATGCGGTGGATGTGACCGATGTCTGCGCGATCTCCAGCACGGAGCAGGAGGCGACAGGACAGGGGCCGGGGCCGGAAGGTGCCCCCGTGGCCATTAACTATACCGACCCGGGTGCAACAACCACCTTTTCTCTGTTTATCGAAAACACCAGCCCCGTAGGGGCGCCAGCCGACAGCTATAATGTAACGTGCAGCGCAAGCCCCACCCAGTTTTCGCCCCCGGTTCCCCTTCCAACGGGCTGGACGGTGATCATCAAAAACACGCTGGACACGATTGTCACCGGCACGGGCCTGATCCAACAAGCTGATTTTGAAGAACTCTTGGTTGAGGTGACGGTGCCACCGGATTATCCGCCGGGGCCTGTGGAGCTTTATTGTCAGGTGCTCTCCCCCAGCACGGGCGCAGCGGATGTGCGTCATGACGAAGTGATCGTCAACACGGTGCGCTACCTGGCCATGACCCCCAATAACACGGGGCAGGTATTCCCCGGCAACTCAATCGTTTATAAACACACGATCACCAACAACGGCAATATCGCCGAGCCGAACATTACGCTGGCTGTGGTCAACAATAAGTCGGGCTGGCGGTCTGTCGTTTTTGAAGATGCCAACGGCAATGGCATTCTGGATGTGTCGGGTCCGACGCCTGATCCACTTGCCGCATCGCCCTTCTCTCTGGCTGTAAACAAAAGCAAAACGCTACTGGTGCAGGTCTTCTCGCCGCAGACGGCGGGCCTGGGTGTGGCGGATGTCTCCACCTTGACAGCCACGCCCCTGTCCCTGATCGATGGAGAGAAACAGTATCCCTTGGTGGTGACCGACAACACGGTGGTCATGGCCGGAAGTCTGGGGGTTTCCAAAGAGCAGGGACTGGATTCCAATTGCGATGGCGTGGCCGAAGGGGCTTTCGGTGCGGCCGATCTTGGGACAGGGTCCATTCCAGGGGCCTGCATCCTTTATAAAATCACGGCAACCAACATGGGCACGGAAAATGTCATCAACGTTCTGCTCAACGATGCCACTCCCCCCTATACGGTCTATTACAGCAGTACGCCCATGCCGCCAGCAGCCTCTACGGTGGGGTCGGTCTCGTTGGTTCCGTCCCCCTCTCAAAATGGCAAGATCATTGCCAACGTGGGCATACTGACTCCAGGACAATCTGCGGTCCTGACATTCGGCGTTCAGATTGTGGCGGGAACGCCCGCAGGCGCTGTCAGCGTGGACAACCAGACCTCGGCCACGTATAACGATTTTACGTTTGAAGATCGCACCGTCACTTCCAATACCGTCATTCTGGTGGTGGCGCAGGCTGCGGGGGTGATGCTGACGGCCGACACCACCAGGACGAGCATGGCCGGAGCGGTGGTCTATTTTGCCCACACCCTGACCAACACAGGCAACGGCACGGACACGATCTCTCTGGTCAACGCGAACGTTTCTGGAGATGGCTACGACTTCTCCGCCCTTGCAGTCTATCCGGACGCCAACGGGGATGGTCTTCCAGATGTCTATACGCTGATTACCAATACCGGTCTGTTGAATGCGGGTGGGATTTTCCGGTTTGTGACGGTGGGCACGGTGAGCGGTTTGGCCACGCCGACACAAATCGGGGAAATGCGAATCACGGCCACCAGTCTTTTTAAGGGCAGCGTGACGACGTTCAATACCGACCGCGTCGTGCTGACCGATAAGGCCATCCTCGAAGTCTATAAATCAATCACCTCGATTTCAGGCCCTTCCCCCAGCGGTCGCTATACCTACACACTGGGTTATTTTAACAAGAGCGCCTTCCCGTCCACGCAAGTGACGTTGATCGATGTGATCCCGGTGGGAATGACGTATATGGCAAACAGCGCTAGGTGGAGTGTCACCGGTCTTTTGGCGACAGACCCCCCTCTAACCGACGCCGATAAGACCGATGCGCAGGGGGGAGCGGTTATGATCCTCTACGACTTTGGCGTGACGACGCCGGGAACAATCACGGCGGTCATTAACGAAATCGGGGGGGGGCAGTCGGGTACGATCACGTTCGAGGTGACGGTGAATGCCGGTCTCTCGCCGCAGACGCTCAACAACGTCGTGCAGTACACCTACAATGACGGCGGGGGGGTTATCGGTCCCTTTACAAGCAACACGGTGGGTTTTACGGTCGGGCAGTTCCCCGGAATGACGATTTTGGGCGAGACGGTCTCCGGTGCACCGCAGGGGAGCACGGTCTCTTTTCAAAACGTGGTGACCAACACCGGAAACGGGACCGATACGTTCGACATCCTGGTCGGTGTGTATGACGATCATGGGAATCTGATTTTCCCGCCCCTTCCGGAAAATCCTTTCCCTGCCGGAACCACCTTCCAGCTCTATCAATCCGACGGGATCACCCCCCTTTCCGATACGAACAGCAACACCACACGGGACACGGGGCCACTGCTGTCCGGGGCCTCTTACACCGTTGTGCTTCAGGCGACGCTGCCGCCGAGTGCCGTGGGCGGGCCATTTGGGGTGGTCAAGGTGGCCAGGTCGGTGTTGACGCAAATGACGGTGGGGGCGCGTGATATCCTGACGGCCATCACCCTCAACACGGTGGACTTGACCAATAACGACCCGCTGTCTACCGTGCCCGCTCCGCCCGGTGCGGGCACGGGGCCTGAAGAAAATGCGGTCATTACAAATGTGGTGGCACCGGGGGCCGCCACCACATTCAAATTGTTTGTCAACAACACCTCACCGGCGGGCACACTGCCGGAAACATACATCCTGGAAGCCAGCACCAACAGCGCCTTTTCGGTGTTGACGCTCCCCCCCGGCGTGACGGTGGTCTTTAAGAACAGTGCCGGGTTGGCCGTCACGCAGGTGGGGCCGCTGAGCCCCGGCGCAAGTGGAGCCGTGAATGCAGAGGTTAGCGTGTCGGCTACGACTCCATTCGAAACGAACGACATTTATTTCCGCGCCATCGCCGTGGTCTCGGGCGCATCCGACCGAAAACATGACGCACTGTTCGTCGAGGCCGTGCGGGCACTGATCCTGACCCCCAATCACACCGGGCAGATCTATCCAGATAATTTCGTGGTCTACACCCATACACTAACGAACAACGGGAATGCGCCGGAGACAGACATTGTCCTTTCCGTCGTCAATGATCTCTCAGGCTGGGTGTCGGAGATTTACGAAGACATCGATCCGGATGGCAGCGGGCCGCTGCTGCCCAACGGAATCCTGGATGCGGGAGATGTGCAGGTCGCCTCCATCGCCCTGCTGGACAGTACCACGAGCAAGACCCTGCTGGTCAAAGTGATCGCGCCACCTGAAACGACGGCCACACAGGGGATGGTCGATGTCTCTACCCTGACGGCCACACCCACTCCGATCCTGAGGGGTATCAGTCACGGACCCGTCAGCGTGACCGACACCAGCACCGTGATCATCAGCCGAATTGTCCTGACCAAGCTGCAGGCCCTGGACGCAAATTGTGATGGCGCGCCGGATGCCGGAGTCTACGCTGCCGATCCGATCACGTTGGGGATCGTCCCCGGTGTCTGCATTCGCTATCAGATCAGGGCCGAAAGCACCGGCAATGTGAATGCCCTGAATGTCCTCATCAACGAGACTACGCCGCCGAATACCTTTTATCACGACACCGTTCCGGTGGCGGTTTCCATCGGGTCCATCACAACGGTGCCGAATTCCGGGCAGGCGGGGAATGTGGTCGCCACAATCGGAGCAATGGCCCCCGGTGCGATGGCCGAAATGACATTGGGTGTGGTGGTGGCGCCGACGGCGTTGGTGAACTCGAACATCGACAACACCGCGAACGCCACCCATACCGACACATCAGGCCTGGCGCGTACGGTGATACCGAGTACCGTCCGCGCACAGGTGGCGCAGGTGGTGGGTCTGCTGTTGGTGGCGGACGGCGCCCTGAATGTCTCTCCCGGTGGGACGGTCTATTTCCCCCACACCCTCACCAACACGGGCAACGGAATGGACAGCTTTGCATTGGCGGCTGTGAATGTGGCCGGGGATGACTTTGATTTTGACGCCATTTTCATTTATGTCGATGTGGATGGGAATGGGATTCCGGACAATACGGTTGATACAAATGGCGACACGATTCCGGACAGCCCGGCGCCGATCACCAACACCGGAAACCTGACGGCGGGGGCGCTATTTAAATTTGTTGTGGCGGCCACAGCGCCGCTCGGCGCGCTCTCCACAGATTTTGCCGATCTGACGGTGACCGCGAGCAGCATGCTCCAGACTTCCGAGACCGCCTCCAATACCGACCGGGCCACGCTGGTGCGCGCTGTTGTCAATTTCAGCAAAACAATCAACGCCCTG
The DNA here is from genome assembly GCA_964592995.1 of uncultured Nitrospirota bacterium. GTDB lineage: Bacteria > Nitrospirota > Nitrospiria > SBBL01 > CAZOFZ01 > CAZOFZ01. Next base: position 16,096 of record CAZQIT010000200.1, read on the forward strand.
ACCGCTCTCTCCGGCCTGTCTCCCAGCGGGTCGTATGTCTATGCGCTGGATTATGTCAATACAGGCAACGGTCCGGCGGCGACGGTGACCCTGACGGATGTTATCCCCACGGGGATGCTTTATGTCGGGGACAGCGGGTTATGGAGCGTCACCGGTGTGACCGTGCTAACCGATGCAGTGGATGGTGTGCAGGGGACGGTGCCGGAGACGATTGACTATGTGGTTTCGGGCAATACGGTGACGGCGATCCTCAAACAGGTTCCGGCGGGGGCGTCGGGTAGGGTACGATTCTCGGTCAATGTGGATTCGGGACTGGCGGCGCTTCAGCTTGGCAACACGGCCGCATATGCGTATGACGACAGCCCCACCTCTCATGTGGCGGCGGTGAACACCAACACCGTTGTGTTTACAGTGTTACAGGTGGCGGGTGTAGCGTTAGGCGGAGACACGCAGGCCGATGCCCCGCAGGGCGGGACGGTAACTTTTGAAAATATCCTGACTAACACGGGCAATGGTACGGACACCTTCGACATCACCCTGGGTGCAAACAGTTTCCCTGTCGGAACGGTGGTGAAGCTCTATCATCCGGACGGGGTGACGGTTTTGACCGATACCGGCCCGATTTTGGCGGGGGCGTCGCATACGATTATCCTGAAGGCGATCCTGCCGACGGGGGTGACGAGTGGGTCGTTCAGCATCAGCAAGACGGCCACCTCCGTCTTTGACGCGACGGTTTCCGCCACGGCAGACGATGCGCTGAATGCGATCATCCCAAAAATTCCTGACGTGACGTTCACTGGAGAGACGGAGGCCAGCGTGTCACAGGGCGGGACGGTAACTTTTGAAAATATCCTGACCAACACGGGCAATGCTACGGACACCTTCGACATCACCCTGGGTGCAAACAGTTTCCCTGTCGGAACGGTGGTGAAGCTCTATCATCCGGACGGGGTGACGGTTTTGACCGACACCGGCGAGGTTTTGGCGGGCGCATCGCATACGGTGGTCCTGAAGGCGACGCTTCCGGCGGGGGCTGTGGGCGGGCCATTTACAGTGAGCAAGACGGCCACATCGGGTTTTGATGCGACGGTTTCTGCTACGGCAAACGATGCCTTGACAGAAATCTCGGTGCGCAGCCTGGCACTCACGAAGTCGGGGTCCCAGCAGGTAGTGGCCGGTGGGTCGGTGGTCTACACACATGTCATCACCAACAATGGCAACGTGACGGAGAGCAGCATTGAGTTTTCAACCAGCGATAACCAGACCAACTGGACATCAGATGTCTACGAAGACAGCGACGGCAATGGCCTGTTTGATGACCGCGTGGATACCCTTCTCGGCACCCTGACGTTGGTCGAAGGGGCCAGCCAGACCCTGTTTGTGAAGGTGACCACCGCGTCCACGGCAGCACCCTCCACCCAGAATCAAACCACCTTGTCGGCCATCCCAGAAGCGACGAACGTCTCCGGCGTCCTCGGTGCGACCACGGTCGTGGATTCGACCTCCGTGACCGCCAGCGATTTGACGGTCAACAAGCTGCAGGCATTGGATGCGACCTGCAATGGTGTTCCAGATACCTTCTTTAGCACGGCCGACCTCTCCGGCGTATTGCCGGGGACGTCCTGCGTCCGCTATCAGATTACGGTGACGAATGTGGGCACTGCGGTCGCTGCGAATGTCCTGGTGCGGGACGCCACGCCAGATTATACGACGTATCACTCCGTGGTCCCGGCGGCCACCACCCTGGGCACCCTCACGCCCCCCCCCGGCGGCACCCGTGGCGGCGTGATTGACGTGGTCGTGGGCACGCTCGTCCAGAACCAGTCCGTAACGATGACTTTCGGCGTCCAGATTCAGGCGGGCACGTTGGCGAATACGGTCATCGTCAACGATGCCGATGTCACTTTTGTCGATGCCTCTGGCGTCAACCAAGCCATTCAATCCGGTTCGGTGGCCGCCTCTGTGGCACAGATATTTGGGCTGTCGCTGACAGAGGGTGCCTTGCAATTCGCCAATCCTGAGCAGACCGTCTTCTTCCCCCACACCCTGACCAATCTGGGCAACGGCACAGACACCTTCTCTCTGGTCAATACGAACTATCTAGACCTGAATGATCCGGATGACTTTGACTTTGCAAACCTTGTGATTTATCTGGATGCGAATGGCGATGGCCTGCCGGACAATACGACACCCATTACCAGCACGGGGCCACTGGTTGCGGGCGCGACGTTCACCTTTATCGCGTCGGCGCAGGTGCCAATCGGCGCCCCGGACGATGGTTTGGGAGATATGGCGGTGACGGCCACCAGTCAGGGCAACGCGGCCGTGACGGGTCAAAATGTCGACAACGTGACGGTCACTGTGGACGCCGTGGTTAACATTACTAAAACCATCAATGTGGCTTCGGGGCTTTCGCCCAGCGGGCCGTATACCTACACCCTCACCTACAGCAACTTCAGCAACGCCACGGCGGTGACGTTAACCGATACGATTCCAGTCGGGATGACCTATGTTCCAGGGAGTGGTCGGTGGAGTGTCACCGGTGCAACGGCGCTGACCGATGCGGCAAATGACGCGCAGGGGACGATGCCCGATACGATTAACTATCAGTTTTCAAGCAACACGGTGACGGCGACGATCAACCAAATTGAGCAGGGTGAATCGGGAACGGTGACATTTCAGGTGACGGTGAACAGCGGTCTCTCCCTCAGCGTCATCCAGAACGAGGTGTTTGGAAGCGGAGCCGGCTTGGTGCCGTTTAAAGATGTGGCCGACTTTACGGTGATCGCGTCTCCGACAGTGAGCAAGGCGTTTGGGGCGGAGAACATCGTTTCGGGTGGACATACTTCCCTCACCCTTACAATCGGAAATACGAATACGACAACGCTGACCACCAGCGGGATATTTACAGACACGCTTCCCACCGGCATGGTGATCGGTGCGAACGGCCCCTCCGGAAGTTGCTTGAGTTCGAGCGTCACGGCGGTGCTGGGAGACAACAAAGTGACGATGGCATCTGGAACGGCCATTCCATCTGGTGGCTGCACGATTGTGGTGGACGTGACCGCCACGGAGTCGGGCGATTACACCAACACCCTTGCGGTGGGTGCGCTGGCCACCACGACGGCGGGATCAAACCGGGTCGCAGCCAGCGATACCCTGACGGTCTTTGCACGGCCCACGGTGGAGAAGACATTCAGTCCAAAGACGATCCTGCCCGGGGGGGTCTCGACGCTGACGATGACCCTCGGCAATCCCAATGCGACGTCGATCACGACCAACGGGACCTTTAGCGACACACTTCCAAACGGGATGACGCTCGCCTCCGCGCCGAAGACGACGGGCATCCCCTGTTTGGGCGTGACGGGCACGCTGGGCGCAGGTAGCATCAGTATGGCCAGCGGGACGGTGATTCCGTCCGGCGGTTGCACCATTGTGGTGGACGTGACGGCCACGATTGCGGCGGATTATACCAACACGATTGCGGCGGGTGTCCTCAATACGGCCACGGCCGGTTCCAACGCGCTGGCTGCCACGGATACGTTGACCGTCAGCACCCTTCTGCCGCCGACAGTGAGCAAGGTATTTGGAGCGGAGAGCATCATTTCCGGTGGGCAGACCACGTTGACGATTACACTTGGAAACGGGAATATCCTGCCGCTAACGACGAGTGGAAGCCTCACGGACACATTGCAGACCAGTATGATCATCACGTCCGGTAACAGTGGCACCTGCACGGGTGTGACGGTTGGGACGAATGCCGTTACGATACCCAGCGGAATGACGATTCCGGCCGGAGGCTGCACGATTGTGGTGGACGTGACCGCGACGCTAGAGGGGAACTATGTCAATACCATTCCGGAAGGTGCGTTGAGTACCACCACCGCCGGTTCCAACCCGAATGACGCGACGGATACGCTGACGGTCGTTGTGTCGGCGGTGCCTCTCACCATTACAAAGTCATTTAGCCCAATCGCTGTGGCGATAGGAGCACCTTCAACGATGACGATCACCATCAGCAACCCAAATGCGGTGAGCGTAACGGGGGTTGCGGTCAGTGACCTCTATCCTACGGGGGGGCAGCCGATTTCGGGTTTTGTGACGGGGATGGTGAACGATGTAAGTGTAAGCACTGCGGCGACAAACAGTTGCGGGGGGACATTTGTTGCTACGGCACTTGATGATAATATCGAATTAAGCAATGGCATCATCCCTGCGGGGGGGCAGTGCGTCATTGCGGTTCCGGTGATCGCCTGCCCTGTCGGACACTATATTAACAGCGCGTCTGTAACAAGCAGTGCAGGGGGTACTGCTTCGGCAGTAGATACCCTTCAGGTTAGCTGTCCGATTGGCCATACCTATACAGGCCAAACCGGTCCGGGTGATTTAAACTGCGATGGGATTGTGAGTGTTGAGGATCTGACGGTGGTGACTTCAAAATTCGGTCGGACGCGGTTGGATACCGGCTGGGACCCGGCCGCCGACCCCAACTGTGATGGGCTTGTGAATGTTGATGATCTGACGGTGGTGACCTCCACATTCGGGAGAATGTATGGTCCATAGCGTTCTCTATACACGGAGACTGGAGATGTGGCATCGGATTTTTAATATTATTGGTATTTTGGCCGTGGTGTTTTTGTTGTTACCGGCCGGGATTCTTTTTGCGGTAACGCCATGCCCAGCCACTCCTTCTGGAAATGGGTGTATATTCCTGACCGTTGACAAGCCAAATCCGATTGCCGGGGATTCGTTGAAGGTCACTGTGAATTTGAAGGATGGACCAGTAGAGTTTTTTAACTGGGCGACATTCTTGAAATTCGATAACACGAAGGTGTCTTTGCTGTCGCAAACAGGTACGCCCAAAGGACAAGTTAGTGGTTCTTACTTAAGTTTTACGCGCGATAGTCGGTCGATAACAGACATCAATGGAACGGGTGAAGTACGTGCCGGGGGGAATAATCTTGATCCTAATGATGGCAGTTCAGGAGGAACGTTGGGCGTCTTTACGTTTCTTATGCCAGCATCTTGTTCTTCCCCGTTTGAAATCACCTCGCAAGACTATGACGCTGTCAGTGTTCCGTTTGGCAATCAATTAAAGCTCACGACAAATCCGACCCCACGTGCCGTGCCCGATTTTGAGGGGCCGCTTACGTTTTGCGCACCGCCACCCAATGCGCTGCCGACGACGAACGATGTGACGGCGACGTCGATGGTGAACACAAATGGGGCGACGGCGATTGCGGCGTTGACCGGTGCCGACAGCGACGGGACGGTGGCGAGCTTCAAGATCAGGACGCTGCCTGCGACGACGGCTGGGACGTTGGCGTTGAGTGGGACGGCGGTGACGCTGGATCAGGTGATTCTAATTGCGAATGTGGGGAATCTGACGTTTGATCCGTTGCCGACCTTTACGGGGAGTGCGACGTTTAACTACGCGGCGATTGATAACGTAGAAAATGAGGATGTAACGCCTGCGACCTACACCCTTCCGGTGACGGCGCCGAATCTGCTGCCGACGACGAACGCTGTGACGGCGACGTCGATGGTGAACACAAATGGGGCGACGGCGATTGCGGCGTTGACCGGTGCCGACAGCGACGGGACGGTGGCGAGTTTCAAGATCAAGACGCTGCCTGCGACGGCGGCTGGGACGTTGGCGTTGAGTGGGACGGCGGTGACGCTGGATCAGGTGATTTTAATTGCGAATGTGGGGAATCTGACGTTTGAT
>CAZQIT010000201.1:0-3553 GCA_964592995.1 uncultured Nitrospirota bacterium
AGTCGGGCTGCCGATTCATCCTAAGTTTGCTGCGTTGCTCATCGCTTACATACCCATACGCAGCAAGGGGTATGCGCGCTCCTCGCGCCTTGCAAACAGGGCGACTCGTTTGCCCTTCGTGTGGATGTTATTCATGGACGAGCCCTTAACCGAACAGCCTCCCTTTTAGCAAATTCATTCCCTGTGCCATCAGATCGCCTTCTGGAATTTGTCCATTTGGGGTGAGCTTATCAACGATCCCCGGCAATAGGTTGGCCAAGCTCCCCGCAGCATCGCCTTCAGAGAGTCCAAGCTGACTTGCGATTGGGCCTAGCTTTCCGCCAAGAACGCTCTTGATTTGATCTCCTGAAATTGGCAGATTTGCTCCAGTACTGATCCACGACGCAATTTGACTCCCCAGACCACCCTCTTGAAATGATTTGACCAGTCCCTGCAAGCCACCACCATTCGGGTTCGAAATCAATCCCATCGCAATGCTCATCAGGGCATTTCCACCCCCTGTATTACCCCCTGCAGCACCGCCCATTGCACCCACTACCGCATCCAATAACCCCATCTTGACCTCCTGATTAAAGTTCCAATTTGATGATCATCCTCACGTTTAGCAGGGGCGGAGTTGTCCCGCGCCTACGACTCCTCCTCCTCCGTCCCCTCTTCCTGCTTTTCGGCGAGGCGGGCGACGGCCACCACGCGGCTCCCTTCGCCCGGCTCAATCAGGCGCACCCCCTGCGTGATTGCGGCCAATACTTCACGCCTGGCCCCGGGCCGCTGTTCTGGGGTGTCAGCAGGGCAAACGGCTATAGACTCAGAAGCACCAAAAACAGGGAATCTGCCTTGGTGAGGGCATCCGCGACGAGAGAGGATAGATCGGGTACCGCATTGTTGTAATCTACCCTCCCCCTTGAACGCTTCAGACGACGTCCGATCTGTGCAATCTGCCTTTGCTTTCTTTCCGGGCGCTCTTGGAATAGGTCCCAAACGATTTGATGGGCGCCACCGGTTTCAGGAATGGTGCAGCCCTCTTTAATAAGCCGGTTTCTGGCACTGCAAAAACAGGCATAGTAGGCGCGGCTCACGGACGAACGCTGGCTGGCTTCGTCCGGTTGCTGGCCCAACGCTTTGGCAAGGTCGAGGTAAGCCGTCCACTCGAACATCAGCAATACTCAACATCAAGGGTCATCTTGCACTGTGCCCTGGACAGGGCATCCAGCCACCATTCCTCGTCCAGCCGATCCAGACAAGCCAGGGCTTCTTTCGGGTTTGCGTGGGTCTGGATGAGGGCGAAAAGATCAACGTCATGGTCGGCCTCCGGATCGAAGACGACCTCAAGCGCGACGCGAGGCGAAGGGCCAAAGTACTGTCCGATCTTCCCGTAGACTTCAAAGAGGAGCGGCACCAGAAAGGGGTTGGCCTCTAAAAACATCGTGACTTGCACGGGTGTTCTAACGTCATACAGAAGTCGTATCCAGCCGATTTGGTGCTCCAGTATAAGCACCGTAGATGTACCAGGCCGTTGCCACCGCCACGGCTCCGTCACCTCTAGGTGTTCGGGCTGCCACACGGTGGTGTTCCGGAATACGGGCACTGAAAACCGACAAGGAGACGGGGCGTTGGGTCTCACCAGAGGCGCAGTATACGCAGCCCCACGCCATTCGGTCAGGCGATTGTCCGTTACAGACGTCAATGCCGTCATTGCCCACCTTCTACGTAAACGTTTCTCGTAGCCGCTCTGTGATGCTGGCTTCAAAAACCGCTTCGACGTGACGATGTGCCGTGTCCAGCCATGCAAAAACGTCGTCCAGCGGCACGCGGTCGGGTTGCGCCATCTCGTAGTTTAGGTCCAATGTCACGGAGAGGGTATCGGACATCTCCACGACGGCGCGGGTTAATTGCAGTCTCAACACGTCTCGCGCCTCCTCATACGGAATCTGAATTGCGACCGCAAACGCGCCGAACGCTTGGGGTAGATTCGGCCCCACAAAGGGACGGAACTCGAAATAATCCTCAATCTTTGGGGGTGGGCCTGGAAGAGAAATTTGATTGATATATCGTAGACCCATCCGCTGGATACCCTTGGGGTCTGCGACGGTGCGGTAGGCTTCAAACCCCGTCCGAACCTGGGGTTGGAACGCCTCCCAGGTCGGATACGGTTTTAAGCGGTTAATCACCAGGAGGTTTTGATCAATCTGGATCAGCGTCTTTTCGTCTTCCTGCAGAAACTGCATGCGGTCCGTGGTCAGCAGTTGCTGTTGCACCCGTTCCGGGCCGATTTCAACGCCGATGGCGAATGTTTTCGCAAGACGCTTTTTGGGGAATTCGTTTTGCACCTTTTCATAAACAAGGCCGGGGACGGTTAAATCCCACGGCAGACACGGCTCGAATTGAAACTCACACAGGGCCTCGACAATCGGAGGATTCTGATATTTTCTATTCATAAACCGGCCCTGCCTCTCGCCCGCACATTACCATATTTGCCGCTCTTTTATGGGGCACTCCCCTCCTCCTCCGTCCCCTCTTCCTGCTTTTCGGCGAGGCGGGCAACGGCCACCACGCGGCTCCCTTCGCCCGGCTCAATCAGGCGTACCCCCTGCGCGTTGCGGCCAATCACGCTACTTCCAGTAGCGCACGGGGATTCTTTTCCGCAATTAAGAGCAGCGTACGCGCGGCGCCTGATGGGGCGCTACGGCCTTGCTCCCATTCTTGGAGCGTGCGCACGGAGACCCCAAGAAGTTGGGCAAACCGGGACTGCGAAAGGCCGGTGCTCTCGCGCACGGACGTCACGGAAGGGACGTTGATCACTTGTCCATGCTCGCCGCGCTTGATTTCGCGAATACCCTCAAGAATTTCCAGACCGATATTGCGTTTTTCCTTATCCTTAATCATCAATTTCCTCCTTAATTTTGCGCAGAATGTGGGCAGGGATGTTCTCCTCTTCGTTCTTGGCGTAGATTGTAAGCATCCAGATGATCCCCGCGCGAACCTTGGCGTAGTAGATCACTCTGATGCCGCTTGCCGCGCCCGGGCTGCGCCCATCGCAGCTTGCGCACACCACCCGATCCTGGCACGAGATCTCCGCGTTCCGGAGCTTCAATCAATGCACTTTGAAGCCGGGCATAGTCGTCATCGGTCAGGTATTCTGCAAGCAAGCGCGAAAACAACTTTGACTCGACGAAGCTGAGCATGGCGTATTATACAGCAATGACGTATCGCGTCAATGTTGGAAATATTGACCACTTCAGCTTGAATTCTGCATTCTATCATCTTCCCACCACGCATCTCCTATGGCCCCAGAACCGAGATCGACCATTTTGCGGATATGCGCAAAATGGTCCTTCGGATCGAAGCCGCTGTTCTGGCACGCGGCGATGGCCCTGTCCATTACCGTCGAGAAGCTTCGCCACTAGGCATAACCCAGAAGCATCTGCAGGTCGCGTGCGCACCAGAACTCTGTGGCGGTGTCCGGGTGTCGCTGGACCCTATCCTCGAAGCTGGAATGCAATCGGAAGACGATTTCCTTGTCCATCATGTGCCTCCTACGACTCCGATCCCGCCG